>NZ_JAMBOC010000003.1 GCF_023715405.1 Solibacillus isronensis | reverse complement strand
TAAAAGTAGTTTGAAAGCTCATTTGCTTTGCTAGCGATCCAACTTCGTTAGAAGTTGAAATCTATTGTTTGCTTCATTTAAGAAGCTTGTTTCATTAACGTTGCTTGTTCAGTTTTCAAGGTTCATTTTGTTTCGTTTGTCTCGGTAACTCCCGGCGACTTATATAACTATACATCCTATTCTATTAAACGTCAACAGTTTTAAATAACTTTTTTTATCTTTTTTATTTCACCCTACTCTCTTCTTATTTAAATGTTCCCGAAATAAATACTAAAACCAGCCGAAAAATCTCATGCTCCCTCTCCTTCCGAACTAAATTCACTAAATAAAACTGTTATAAAATCAAACTACATCTCTTCCATCTATCATTAAACCACCTGCTATATAAACGGAAAATCAAAAACTCCAATCATTCAAAATCCCAGCCTCAGCTTTGGAACCTTCGAACGTTTGGAGCTTTTCTTCACTTTAATAAGATTTAAGCTTTTTGAATTACTTCCAGCTCTTCAACTTCCCGATATTTCCCTTGATAAAATAATAGCGGATTGCCTTCATTAACTTCAATTAACTTCGGCTTGCCTAAAAAGATTGTATGATCGCCTGCCTCGATTTGTTCAACTACTTCACAAACTGTGCGCATGATTGAATTAGGGATAAGTGGAAAATTGTCGACATACTCAAACTCAAAAGTACTTTCTACTTGAATTTGACCTGCGAATCTTTTGGAAATGTCGATTTGTTCAGACTGTAAAATACTAACGCCGAAAATATTTGACGCTTTGATTTTATTTAATGTTGCTGCCTTATGTCCGATTGAAATTGCGACCAATTCAGGATCGAGTGAAATTGACATAAAACCATTCGCAGTCATTCCATGTGGCTCTGCATCATTTAAAGTAGTAATAACCGTGACACCTGTTGCAAATTGTCCCATTGCTTGTCTAAACGAAAGTGCTGTCATTAAGTTCCCCTCTTTTCCTCTTATATTGTAACGTTTGATTTTGTTTTCCAGACCGGGTTCGTCCATCCATTTAAATCGTAGTCAGACATCGCACTGTCCACGACAGATTTGAAATAATCCACATTCCCAGTAGCCATACCATGGTATAACGCTTCCAGTCGAATGTTTTCATGGTTGCCTGCATAGTTCACTTCGTATAATTCATGGCGCCCACCAAACTCAGAACCGATTGCATCCCATACCATTTTCAATAATTTCACACGTGATTCAGCATCTACACCTGAGCCGCGATAATACTCATCTAAGTAAGGACGAATTTCAGGGTTATTGAAATCAGCAGCACTTGACGGTAGCTGAATTAGACCTCCTGCAACTACTTGTTCGAAAATATGAACGACCTTTACCCATACTTCCGGTGCAAGGACGCGATATGCACTGGCAGCTTCACCATTAGGAACAGCAATTCCGCTCATACCTATATCAGGGTTTGTCGCCATAGCTGTAGATAATGACCAAATCATATTTCGCATCGCAACTATTTCTCCTATATTTGCTTGAACACCTCTAAATTGATGCGTACCAGAAGACTCCGTTGCTTTTAAAATTAGTCCTAACATAAAGTCCAGCTTAACACCTAAGCGCGTACACCCGTGGAAGCTGAAGCGATTGACGAAATGTGTGGCCGGCACGAAATTGTTAGAGACTTCTACATTTTTATAAGCAAGAACATCTTCCCATGGAATAAATACATTATCCAAAACAATAACCGCATCATTTTCATCAAAACGGCTTGATAAAGGATAGTCGAATGGAGAACCGTTTACTTTAGCACTAAACTCATATGATTGACGACTGATCATTTTTAATCCCGGCGCATTCATTGGCAATAAGAAAATCAACGCATGACTTACATCTCCATCACCAAGGGATTTAGGTCCGTAGTTAGCGACAAAATTATAATGAGTCAACGCAGCGGATGTCCCTACCATTTTTGCCCCTTTTACGATAATCCCATCATCTCTTTCTTTCACTACACGAACGAAAACGTCTTTATTTTCATGCAATGGTTTTGAACGATCCATTTGTGGGTTGATGACCGTATGATTGACAAATGGTAGCTCTTTCGATGCTTTTTGATACCATGCTTTTGCATTATCTTCAAAACCTACATAGTAGTCCGAGTAGGCATTTAAATGTCCGAGGAACGAAGCTTTGTAATCAGGTGTGCGGCCCATAAATCCAAAATTTAATTTAGACCATTCTGCAATAGCATCACGCGCTCCTAATAAATCGTCCGCATTCTTTGGAGCTATAAAAAATTTATGTGTACGGTCACCATACTCATTAATTCCTGTTAATATTGACTGTTTTTCCGGATCATGCAATGAATCATAAAGACGTGAATATGATTTTGCAGAATTTTCATAGGCGGGATGTTCTACGACATTATCAATCTTTTCACCATTTAAATAAACAACACGACCATCATTTAGGCTTTCCAAGTAACTTTTACCAGTATACATAACTTATAACCCCCTTTGATTTGTTAGCATTAGTGTAATTGAGGAAAGCGTTTTCACATATTGCAGTTCCTGTCTAAAATTTTTGTTTTCACTAACAGCTAATGTTAGTTTCAAAATAAAAAAATTACTTAACGACCTGATTTAGTCGTTAAATGATCTATAAATACTAATTTAAATTGCGGGGAGATTTAATACTTTAAGTACTTTTAAATTTAACAAAAGCTGAAATCGGATTTTAGGACAACGTAAATCGATTTGTAATAACTCCTTTATATTTTGCAAACGATACCTGACCCCTCCGACAGATAAATTCGTTAACTTGGCTGTCTTCTCCAAATTACCGCCATTATCTAAAAAATAATAAAGAGTATGCATCAAGTCCTCTTGATGGAGAATTTCCAGAAGATCTCTTTCTACTATACTTCTAAGTAATTGATGATGTTCCGTATATAATAATGCCCCAAGTATGCCGATATCCTCAAAATGACTGACCGTTTCATTGGCAGTGGCCATTCTTTCAGCAATGATTGCCTCTTTAATTGATTGATTGAGACATTCCAATGTATTGGTTGTTGAACTTATACCGACACGGCAAATAATCGAATCCTGATATTTATCGATTGAATGCAGAAATTTTTCAGGCGCCCCGTCCAATAGTGGGTCATCAAAAGCAAGCGGAACAAAGCATAAAACCCCTTGACCTCGTTGAACAATTAGTACTTCCAGATTTAGATTTTTAAAGAAGTTCACGATTTCACGATACACTTTTACAAACATCTGTAAATTGTCATCACTTGATTTATCTTTGTAGTTAAAGGAAATATAAGCGATATGGTAACTTTCCTGCACATAAATATTCAATAATTTCAATTCCCGTAACAACTCTTTATAATCCGTAATTTCTCCAATAAGAAGCTTTTCGAATAACACGGCTTTCATTCGTTCATTTGCATCAAACATCGCTTTTTTATTGATGAGAACAATACTGCAGATAGTGCTGATTCGCTCGAGTATCAGTTTTTCTTCTTCTGTGATGATTTCATCTTTACGATAGAAAAATCCGCAATATTGGAAGACTTCCTGATCGACTGTTATCGGTGAAATAAGGATTTTCCCGCTGTCCAAATTGATTTCGCGCTGCTCCCGAAACTTCCAATTCGTATATTTCTTTTTATATTCCAGAATAAAGTTTTCCAGGAGTACCGATTGACAGGATGAATAGCTAAGTTCCCCTTCAAGATCAAATAAAGCAATCTCTCTTCCTACCATTTGGTTACATTCCTTTAATATTTCAATTAAATTTTGTTTTTGTACGAGCATTTCATTTAATTTATTGTAGATTGCGATTACATTTTTCAGTTGCAGATTTTCCTTAGCCATCTTATTCACATCGATTTGTTGCTCCAGGTTTTGCATTGGTATAAAGGTTGTATGCTTTTTTTCCAAATCAAAATTTAACAATAAATCCACGCCTTTCAATATATAATTCAATCTCTACTCAACATCTATTTATCTATTTCTTGGAATTAGCGCTTCAATACACACCAGTAGTAACCATTTCAAAATCTATTTCTGCCTTCAATCTAAATAAAGCTTATCACCCCATTTGGTTTCCAAATAGGATGATAAGCATTTTAGTTCAAGGAGATGCAAATATTCTTCGCTTCCGTAAAGAATTCCATACTATGACGTCCACCTTCTCGACCAACACCGCTCTTTTTGAAGCCGCCAAATGGAACACGTAAATCACGAACAAACCAGCAATTCACCCAAATGGTCCCAGCACGTACGGCATGTGACACACGGTGTGCTCGCTTTAGATTTTCTGTCCAAATGACCCCGTTTAAGCCATAATCCGTATTGTTCGCAATCGTTAAAGCTTCTTCTTCCGTATCGAACGGTAAAATCGTTACGACCGGACCAAAAATCTCTTCCTGACAAGTACGTGCATTCGGATCATGATGCAGGAAAATTGTTGGGGCAATGTAGTAGCCCTTCTCCAGATCATCCGATAATTGTAGCGGCTGGTCACCTGTAACCAGTTTTGCCCCTTCTTCTTTGGCCAATTCAATATAATAATTCACCTTATCGTATTGAACTTTACTTACTAACGGCCCTGTCGTCGTTTTCGGGTCTTGCGGATCACCAACGACTAGCGCCTCTGCTGCCGCTTTAAATTTATCCAAAAATTCGTCTAAAATTGTACGCTGCACTAAAATGCGTGAACCGGCTAAACAAACTTGCCCAGAATTTAAAAATGCTGCCTGAATCGATGTCGGTACAGCTTTTGATAAATCCGCATCTTCGAAAATAATATTCGCTGCTTTCCCGCCAAGCTCAAATGATGTTTTCTTCAATGTATCCGCGCCATTTTTAATAATCTGTTTACCTGTAACAGTCGATCCTGTAAATGAAATCAAATCAATTTCAGGCTGTTCCGTTACCCATGTACCAACCGTTTTTCCGCTTCCATGAATCACGTTTACGACCCCATCAGGAATGCCTGCCTGTTGTGCAATTTCTCCAAGAAGTGAAACCGATAATGGCGTCAATTCAGCCGGCTTAATGACAGCTGTATTCCCCGCTGCCAGACATGGACCCAATTTCCAAGTCGTTAACATAAATGGTGCATTCCAAGGCGTAATTAGACCGGCTACACCAACAGGCTCATAGCGTGTATAGTTGATAAAGTTTTCATCCATTGGATACGCTTCATCCCCTTGCTTCTCTACGAAATCTGCAAAGAACCGCAAATTATGGGCAGCACGTGGGATATCGGAGCCGACTGCATGCTGATAAGGCTTCCCTACATCCATTGCTTCAAGGCGGGCAATTTCTTCTTTTCGTTCCACGATTATATCAGCCATCCTGCGAATTTTCGCACAACGCTCCGCTAACGGCATTGTACGCCATTCACTATGTTCAAAAGCTTGACGCGCACTGTTGGCAGCTTCTGTAACGTCCTCTTCGGATGCTTCCGAAACAATCGCAATTAAACGTTGGTTGGAAGGATCATGTACTTCAAATGTTTTCTTTGTTGCAGATTGTCTGTATTGTCCATTAATAAAATGATTAACCGTTAACACTTCTTTTTCAGTTGTTAGCATCTGTCTCTCTCCTTTTGGCAACGGATTTCCCTGCTATGCCCCAATGTGTTGCAGCCGTTTCCTGTAAATGTACGCGCACGGTTTCCAGTGGCGCATCCAATACATCGCTGGCTGTTTTGCTCAATTGTTCAATAAGGCGCTCTTTTTGTTCGGGTGTACGGCCCTCTAAAATTGTTACTTGGATGAATGGCACTCTGCCGCACCTCCAGTAAATGAAACCGAAATCGTCCCTAAGCTTTGGAAACTTGCATGGAAAAAATCCCCCGGTTTTATTTCAATTGCTTCACTAATGGATCCGCTTAAAATTAAGTCACGCGGTTTTAAATGCAAGTTACGCTCATGCAGCTTTTCCGCTAACCACTGAATGCTTATAAGCGGATTTTGCATCACCGCACCGGATGTTGTCGAAGCAACGATTTCTCCATTTTTGTAGTAAACAACCCCTAATGCATCAATAAAATCGGCATCCAGTTTTATTGGACGGTTGCCCAAAATATACCGACTCGAGGATGAATTATCGGCAATCGCATCAAGCAATGTAAACTTAAAGCGTTCAAATCTACTATCAATGATTTCAAATGCCGGCAACACAAAATCAATTGCATCGATTACATCTTCTAATGTTGGTGAACCATTTAACGGCTTCTTTAAAACGAAAGCGAGTTCTGGTTCCAGTTTCGGATGGATGTATGGTGTCAAATCATGTTTACCGCCTTCGATTAAGTACATGTTCTTTAAAAGCACCCCATATGACGGTTCATGAACCCCCATCATCTGCTGTTTTGCTTTTGATGTTAGTCCCAACTTCCACCCGATTTGTTCCGTTTGTTCTTGCTCTATTTTTTTATCTACTAGTAACTGCTGAATTTCATAAGCTTCACGCTCTGAGAAACCATCTATTTTATTGGCAAACTGTTCAAGTGTTTGCGCATTTTTTTCAGCCCAATACAACTCATCTACAACCGATAATTTAGTAATACTCGTCATATGAATCCCCCTATACAAACTTCACTTCAACCGAACCAATTTGTCCGAAGGCTGCCTTAAAATGATCACCTTTTTTTATTGGTAACGCCGATGTAAATGCGCCAGTTAAAATCACTTCGCCAGCAAGTAGCGGGACATTAAATTGATGTAATGCGTTCGCTAACCAAACCGCAGAGTTAATCGGACTGCCTAAAACATTACTTCCTGTACCCATTTCAATGAGTTCGCCGTTCTGATACGTATTTAAACCGATTGTTGTTAAGTCAATATCATAAATCGAAAGACGTTGTTCTCCTAATACGACCAAGCCTGACGAGCCGTTATCTGATACCGTATCTTCAAATTTAATTCGCCAATCTGCAATACGGCTGTCGATTATTTCAAATGCCGGCACAATATAATCAATCGCCAATAGGACATCTAGAGGTGTTATATTAGGACCCTTAATATCTTCTTTTAAAACGAAGGCAAGTTCTGATTCAACTTTAGGCTGAATCAGTTGATCAATGTTGATCGTATCACCCGATTTGTACAACATATAATCGAATAAATGACCGTAATCCGGCTGATTAACGTTGAACATATTTTGAATTGCTTTACTCGTAGCGCCAATTTTTTTACCGATGACTTTATGGCCAGCCTGTTTTTTTTGCTCTACATAAGCAAGTTGGATTTCATAAGCCTGCTCTAAAGAAATTGTAGGCGCAAGCTGTGTGAACGGTTCAATTGGTGCCTTCGTCTGCTCAGCTTCCAAAAGCATTGAAGCAAACCCTTGTGCATTTGACATACTATCAGACCTCAACTTTCTTTGTAGATAGTTCCATTGCAACATCGATAATCCAGTCTTCCTGTCCTGCAACGGCATTTCGCTTCCCAAGTTCTTCGATAATACTTACCGGATTTACTTGGAATTTTTCTGCAGCTTTTCTTACGTGTAACAGGAAACTATTGTACACACCGGCATATCCTGATGATAAATTTTCACGGTCAATAAACGGCAAGTAATGCATTTCTGGAGCCACTAATTCTTCCGCAGCATTCATCAGTGTTGAAAGGACGATTGGTGTTTCTATATTCGATTTCACCATTGCTGCAATAAGGACTTCCAATGGTGCATTCCCCGCACCTGCACCTAATCCGCGAAGTGTCCCATCAATTAATGTCGCACCATGTTCAATCGCTGTTAACGAGTTGCCAACTGCCAACCCTAAATTATTATGACCATGGAATCCTATCTGAATTGACAGTGTCTCTTTTAATGCATGTATCCGTTCAATGACTGTTTTTGGCACTAATGCACCGGCAGAATCGACGATATATACACCGTCTGCACCATACTCTTCCATTTTCTTCGCTTCTTCCGCTAAACGCTGCGGTGTCGTACTGTGGCTCATCATCAAAAATCCGTAAGCACCTAGATTTTGCTTTTTCGCTTCTTCAAAATATTGTTGTGAGATATTCGCCTCTGTACAGTGAACTGCGATACGGAGTGCATCAATTCCAATATTGGCGGCTTCTACAATGGCCGGACGTGTTCCAATGCCTGGAACGAACAATGAAGCAATTTTAGATTGGCCTTTTACTTTTACAGCAGCCTCAATCAGCTTCATTTCATCGTATTTAGAAAAGCCTTGCTGAATCGTGGAGCCTTGAAGTCCTGCACCATGACTCACTTCGATCAAAGGAACATTTGCTGCCGCTAATTCAGTAACGATTTTCCCAACAAATTGTGGGGTAAAAGAATGGCTGACTGCATGTGAACCATCACGTAATGTAGTGTCCCCGATTATGATATTGGTCACTTTAAAGCAGCTCCTTTCAGCATATTTTCTGCTATCTTTTCTCCAACTTGTAAAGCCGCAGCAGTCATAATATCGAGATTACCGGCATATTTCGGGAAATAATCTCCCGCGCCTTCTACCTCATTCATAATAATGACCACTTTACGGTTGCCCCAAGGTGTTTCGCGTTGATCGACAATCGGTTGCCCTTTCAATCGGTAACCTGGTACATATTGCTTCACCTTTTGCACGACATCTTCTACAGATTTCTGTAATTGAATTGGATCAATGTCGTCTTCAAGTACCGCATATACCGTATTATTCATTAAAATAGGCGGCTCTGCTGCGTTGATGACCGGCATTGCGCGTGCTGATTGTGCACCGCCCACTAATTTTGCTGCATTCGCAGTTGTGATCGTAAATTCATCCAGGTTCTGGCGTGTACCTAAACCAATGGACGGGCTTGAAATCGTAGCGATAATTTCACTGTAAAGCACTTCCGCAATTTGGCTCACTGCATAAACAAGCGGCGTTGTAGCCTGCCCGCTGCAGGACACCATATTGATATTCATTTCATTGATATGTTCTTCTATATTAATACTTGGAATAACATACGGACCGATTGCTGCAGGCGTTAAATCGATCGCCACAATGCCATTTTCTTTAAGGATTTTAGCGTGTTCAATATGCGAATACGCACTCGTGGCATCAAAAACTATTTGTGCGGAACCGTGTTCGATAATCCCGTGAATCCCCTTTGCAGTTGTTGCTATCCCCGCTTCTTTGGCACGCTTTAGACCGTCTGAGGCAGGATCAATACCTGCCACCAGAACTAAATCTAAATGTCCATCAGCTTTTAAGATTTTCATCATCAAGTCTGTACCGATGTTGCCGCTTCCTAAAATTGCTACTGGAACTTTAGTCATCTGCTAACCCCTCTATTCGTTTGTAACTTTTTCAGCTATTTTACCTACACCATATGTCCAGAACGAGTCAGGGAAAGCCGCCCCTATCCAAGTATCTCCGTTACCTGGAACATCGGCCATTTGCCAAGTAATCGTTTTCCAATCCGGGTCAAAGATCAAGTAGCCTGCATCTCCAAACAATTCAACCCGCAACCCGCTTGGTTCATAGGCATACATACAAAATGCTTGGCTAACCCCATGCTTATTCGGTGGGATTTCAATAAAGTAACCATGGTCTTTCAACAAATCGCCAACTTCGTATAAGTTTTGAGGTATACCATACCAATAGCAAATATGATGTAATTTTCCTTTAGCCCCTGTAGGCTCAGCCATGAAAGCGATTTCATGAACAAGGTTAGAAGCACTAATCCATGATCCTACGACAAACTCTCCATCAACAATTTGTTCGCGAAGTTTAAAGCCTAATACTTCAACTAAAAATTCTGTATCAGCTTTAGGATTTGATGAGAATAAATTAATATGGTCTAATCGACGTACCGGGACACCACGATTTGGACGCTTACTAAATCGAGAAAGTAACTTAGACTTGTTCTCTTCAGGACAATCAAAGTATTCTACTTCCCAAAAGACTTCCATGTTATGACCATCAGGAGTTGTAAATGCATAAGAAGGTCCATGTCCATAATTTTCGTTTTGCCAACCAATACCATACCCACTCGCCTCAATCGCCTTAACCCGACGCTCTAATGCTTGTGGAGATGTTGTGCGCCATGCTACATGTCCTAAACCTGAATAATCAGATTCAGTAATAATTAAGGAGTATTTATAATTTTCTTCATAAGCACGTAAAAAAGTTTGATTTTCAATAACATCTACAACGGCCATACCTAACATTTCTGTGTAAAATTTAATCGATTCCTCCGGCGTGTTAGAAAGTACCTCAACATGTGCGATTTGTGCTACATCAAAGATTGGCTCTACATAATTATTCATGATTAATCCCCCTTGAATGTTATTTTTCGCTCTATTTTCTGAAAAATCAAAATAGATTGTAAATTAATATTAACTGTTATTTTGTTATATACAACACGAAATTCCCTCTATGCGGGAAAGGTGAAAAATGTTTTTTAGAGAATAATATAAACATCAAATAGAATTTCAATGGGGGTTGCAAATGAAGAATAATGGCGAGCTACATTCCGTTAAAAACGCATTGAAAATTTTGAAGGCTTTTAAAATAAACGATTATCAAAAAGGCGTGTTGGACTTGGCAGATGAATTGGGGATTAGTAAAAGCAGTGTACACAGACTTTTAAAAACATTGGAATCAGAGGGCTTTGTAACAAAAGCTAAAAATAATGCCAAGTACGAATTGGGCATATCACTAATTGAACTGAACTCCATTTATTTAAAACATTTGGATATTTACGATGTGACGTTAGAAAGTATGATGAAACTCATTACGTTAACCGGGGAAACTTCTCATTTAGCCATTTTGAAAAATGATGCCATTGTTTATCTTAATAAATTATCAAACCAGCAAACGGTCGAAGTAGAATCACATATCGGCCACTCAAATTATTTGCACTGTACTGCAAGCGGCCGCGTATTATTGGCGTACAGCAGCACTAATACGATTAAACGAATCCTTGACCAACCTTTTATGAGATTTACCCCACGTACGATAGTAGATGCTAATCTGTTGCAAAAAGAGTTGCAAAACACGAAGGAAAAAGGATATGCCGTTGTACGAGGCGAGTACCGCACCAATATGACATCCATTGCCGTACCCATCAAAAACCAGCAGAGTAAAGTAATTGCAGCAATTAATATTGTTGCCCCTACCAATCGGTTAACAGATGAAAAAATAAATTACTATATAAGATTACTTCGTGAAGAGTCTGCCAAAATTACGAAAAAGATTGGGTATTTGTCTTTTCAGTGAGGGTTGGGGTTGGTGAAAAAAATTATAAGGGGTTGTCCCGATATTCGGACAACCCCTTAATTAGTATTTTTAAATATAAATTTGTCTAGCGTCCCTAATGCTTTTCATTTGGTTCTTCTGTAGCTAGTATTGACGCATCTTCTTCGGCCGGACCACATTGGAGCATATCGTTGGTATTTATTGAGGAATTACTTGTTTCGCTAAACCGGACCTTATTTATGAAATCAACCAGATCATCGGTAACTTGATTTATATCTTTCTTTATCTCATGCTCCCATATTCTCTTTATATGCCAGCCCTTTTCCAAGTAATATTCTGTGACTTCCCTATCGCGCTCTTGGTTGCGTAAAAGCTTTTTATCCCAGAACTCCTGGTTGCTTTTCGGTCTATTGCCGTGTATAGGACACATATGCCAAAAACACGAGTCCACGAAGACGACAATTTTGTATTTTTTAATGGAAATGTCGGGAGTACCAAATAGTTTTCGTGTATTTTTTCTGAACCTGATTCCTCTTTTCCACAATTCCTTAGAAAGACGATTTTCCAGTTTTGACTGAGCTCGGATTTTCCCCATAATTCTACTTCGTTCTTCAGGTGAAACTTTATCTGCCATGAGTATCACTCCAGTCAGCTGCTTTTTTGTATCATTTCCCTTGATGAATTGAAGATAAGCATATCGTATAAGGATTCTACAATAGAATTGGTGACCATCTATTAATTGATTGAATTTGTTAATATAAACACTTAAAACTAAAAAAGTCCTGTAATTGTAAGCCAAACAGCATACAATTAAGGACTTTAACTAATTATTAATTTAACTTTAAAGCAGTTTGAGTAAAACTTACTGTTTCCTCTTGGTCAATTTTAAGAATGGTTTCACCCATTTTTTCAATAAGGTCAACAACCAGTGCATTTCCCATACAGAAGTAGCGCATACGATTGGGCATTCCTTCTGTCCAATTTGTAGGGAAGCCATTTAATCTTTCACATTCAACAGGTGTTAAGAAACGTTTTCTACCGTTTATCTCAACAATGTGAGTGCTTCGATTCGTAGTACCTTCGCTCGTCAACATAGTACGTCCTGGTCCATTAACATCATCCGTCGGAGACATACCACCTTCAGCAAAAATATATTTAAACCCTTCTGCTGAAGTGCGTTCTATTTTTTTAGGCCCGCGTAAATAAGCAAACTTCATTATCTGTTCCTCTGTTAAATAAAAGCTTTCATCCACTTCAGCTTCATCTTGCAAAATTTCTTTAAGTGGCGTAAAACTTTCATTTAGAATCTCCGTATGTGCCGTAAATACATCTCCATCAATCATGATGCCAGCCGGATGAAATTCATGTGCGAAGGTATCGGAAATCCCCACTAAGTCTTTAGGGAGTTCAATAGTATTTACACGATTTTTATACGGTTCTTTTTTTACCGGAAAAGTTTTTGCAAAGAAACCTTCTTTAAATACAACTTTATCTGGTGTGAATTTTTTCTGCTTCAGAGCAAAATCCAAATGATTTTTATATGCAAAAATAAAAATTCGCCGTCGTTTTTGAACCCCGCCTACTTCTGCAGCATTCACAACACGCCATTCCACTATATAATTTAAATCGCGAAACGTTGCAAGCATTACAGCAAAGTCACGCCCACGCTGCTTAGAAGGAGATTTTAATAAGCGGTCTACATTCTCAAGCAAGACATATTTAGGATGAGAATGTTCAATCATCCGTTTTATTTCCCAAAAAAGAACACCCTTTTTCCCTTCCAAACCTTTTTCGTTATTCAGACTTCGGGCCACTGAGTAGTCTTGGCATGGAAATCCTCCTACTAAAACGTCAATTCCCCACTTATTTATATTACTTTCGGGCACTTTAGAAATATCCGTATTACTATATTCATCTATTCCAGTCACAAAATTTCTTTTGTAACATTCAAATGCATGTTGCACTTTGCGAGAAGGCTCCCATTGGTTTGCCCACACTGTGTTGAAAATTTCAGCGTTCGCCTTTTCTAAACCTAATCGAAACCCGCCCACTCCTGCAAATAACTCGACTACATTCAGAGTACTTTTTGTCATAGCGAACATCCTTTCTTTCATGGAATAATTATAAACGATAAAATTCAAAAGATCAACCGTTATGTTTAGCCTGTGAAATTTTATATCATGCTATAATTTCTATAGGGGGGGCATATTAATGGATTTTAAAATATATCAACATCGTCATGCACATACAATATTGAATGACTCTGAATTTATTTATACTTGGTCAGAAATAAAACAAGCTCTACATAGTATAACTGAAGAAGAAATTATATCTGAATTTCTAAGTAGAGGCGAAAAAAGAGGGAAAAGTATATCAAAATCAATTAATAGTATAATTAAAGAACGTCTATCCGAAAAAGGTTGGTTTAGTGAAAGTTCAATCTTTAAAGACCCCAATTATAAAGATGATACTTGGCGCCTCGATTTCGCTAAAAATACTATTTCTATTGAAGTTGGATTTAATCATGGTAGCGTTATTGCGTGGAATTTACTAAAACCTGTACTTGCTAGTGAACTGAACCACGTCGAAAAAGCCATTCAAACAAAAATTGCTATCGTTATAACAGCTACAAATGATTTAAAAAGGAGTGGAGGATTCGATAATGCTATTGGATCATTCGAAAAATACATCCAGTACCTTAAGCCTTTAAACACACAATTAACTGTTCCAACATTAATTATTGGACTTCATGGGTTAAATAAATTTTATATTTCTCATGAAAAGGATTCTATAACAGGGAAAAATTTAGGGATGGTCAATGTTAAACAATAGTTCAATCAACATAGCACTTCCTTCTCACTACAATTACACTAACTAACAGGGAGGAGTTAAAATGGAAAACATATGTACTTATATAACTAGTTTTAAAATTTTCGAACACAAGTCGGTAAAAGAAATAGGGGAAATTACAGGGCTTAATGCTGATTTAATTAGTAACAAGACAACAATTAGCACATTATCTAATTCCATGTTCAATTATTTCCACATGAATATAAACGACTTAAAAAAACAAAATATACTTATAAAAACTGTTCGGCTTCAAGAAAATATGAAGCCTAAAGAATCTATGTCCTTTGAACAAGTTAATTTTCATGAAGTTGTTAAGGAACAATGGGATTCTAGCTTTTTAAAAAAAAAATTTACGAATACTACTTTTTTATTTGTAGTTTTCCAGTCTTATAATGGGACATTCTTTTTTAGAGGATTACATAGTTGGAAAATGCCCGAAAATCTAATTGAAAACGAGTTAAAGCATTTTTGGCATTTGTTGAATACGAAACTTAAAGTGGGCGTTACTTTAACTAAAGTAATACGTGGCTCAAAAACAATTACAACAAATGACCTTCCTTCTTCAAGCGACTCTAAAATTATGCATATACGTCCAAAAGCTCAAAATGCAAATGATGTAACGCCATTACCAGATGGTCAGTTAATTACGAAACAGGCTTATTGGATTAACGCTTCTTTTATTGGCAGAATTTTAGCTACTATGCCTCCACTACAAAACAAAGAAGTACACAATGAAAAACAACCCTATTATTACGATTCATTTAAGCATCTATTAACAGAAGAAATCTATACGATTACTCAATTTATTGATATCGCTAAAAGCGTAGATAGTAGTTTTAGCGAATTCGATGTTAACCAGCAAGCACTTAATTTAATAGGTTTCAATCTTTCCCCCCCTATACAATAAGTGCTATTTTTGAAAATGCTAGCGAATACTTTCACAAAAACATTTTTAAGGATCGCTATTTTGAACTACCAGAAAATCCAATCTGGCAAACAAGCTTTGTATCGCGTACATTAGAAAACTTAGAAAATAATTATTCGATATTTAAAATAGATAATACAACATATTTAACCGAAAAGGCATTGGCTAACGCTCAAATACAAAAACAAACCATCAAAGGTTATAAAAATGCTGTTGAAAATTTTGTTAACGATAACCAATTTTTCACATTATCATCTTTAGGAAAGGATGGGTTCACGGATTCTATTGAAGACTTCGGCTTTGATGCGCCTTTTTATGAATCCATTTTAAAAAGACCTGGTCACTTACAGTATTTAAAATTTTGCGGTCATTACATCTTCATCAAATCACCAACCAAACCATCATACGATCAATTCTTAAGTATATTTTTTGATAAATATAATCGACTCGAACTTGATGAGTTACTTGAAGCGCTGATGCAGAAATTTAATTTAAAAATGAGTTTTTCAGAACTCGAGCAATTTTTGAAATCTGCAGAACTAGAAAAATTATTCTACTCTCCACCATTAACTACATTATTTAAAAACAAAGAAAAATATCTTGATTGGATTTACTAAGCCCTCTGTTTTAGGGGGCTTTCTTATGCAATAATACATATTGCTTCGTGCTGTCACTTTACACGCCGGGTATATATTTACATCCCAATGAAAAGATATTTCTTTAAGTATTTTCTTAAAATGGCTAATTAATACTATGATTCTATAGAAGCATATGATTTAATAGATGAAATTAAATTCACTTATCATCTGGAAATTGAATTATCAAAAATTATCGCATTACTTCAAAATACCAAAATTTACTACTCGCGAGAATTAATGAAGTTCTATTGTAACAAAGAAGTTTATTTTGATGAAGTTTATAAATAAGGAGACTTAAGCTATGACATTTAAAACATTAACGGAATTAAGAAATGAAGGGATTATTTTACCTACAGATTCTACACGAAAATTAACAATTCAAGGTCAAACCAAAAATCATAAGGTATTCCGCATTCCAGTAAACTACTTATACTACAATAATAAAAATGGCCGTATTATCAGTTCAATAAACCGTTACGAATCAGAAGGAAACGTCTTATCTCCCAATAATCGTGATGCATATAATAAGGTGCTACGTCAATATATTATCGAATCAAACACCAATGCCTTAGAAGCAACGAAAAAAAACATTAAAATGTTTGGTCAGCGTTTACCGGGGGTTGTATTAGACGATGGACGTATTATTGACGGAAATCGTCGTTTTACATGTGTATCATTAATTAATGAGGAAGAAGGTCAAAACCTATACTTCGAGGCAGTCATTTTAGATGCATCACAGGGCTTAACAGATGCTGACATTAAACGACTTGAATTAAACCTTCAACATGCGGAAGAACGTCCTGTTGATTACGACCCAATCGATAATTTAGTCGAAATTTATACGTTACTTGTTCGACCGAATGAAAATGAACGTCCATTATTTACACCAGAAGAATATGCTCATAACACAAACAAGAAGAAATCAGAAGTAGAAAAAATGATTAAAAAAGCAACATTAATGGTGGAGTTTTTAGAATTTATTAATGCAGAAGGAAAATATTACGTTGCTCGTGATTTAAATCTAGATGGTCCATTACAGGAGGTAATGGGAATTTTAAATCGTGAAGATGAATCAGATGAAGCCGAATATTTACGTGTAAAGCAAACATTATTTGCTGCATTAGCTATCCCATACCGTGGTGATATAACTCGATATATCCGTGATATTGGAAAAGAAATTTTACGAGCAGATAACCGTGAAGAGTTTTTAGAAGAGTACGAAGATATCGTTGAAGAAGTTTACGAAACATTCCAAGAACATGAAAATGTAACTAAAGACGTTGTCCGTGAAATTAATGCAGAGCTAGAAATTAAAGTTGAATCAGAAAAGGTAATTAAAGATAAAATCCAAGAAACTCAATTCAAGACAATTAAAGGGCAACCTGTTGATTACTTAAAGCGTGCTATTTCAGCTTTAGATGCAATCGATACAGATCAAGTTTCTCGTTTAGATGCCGCGACTAAACAAGAATTTATGACATTGCTAGAAAAGATTAACTCAACTACAGAATTATTCGGAGACAAGATTGGAGTTTAAATCTCTTCCTTTCAAGTCCTCCTACTATACAACCACCTCTAATATCGCTGAAGATTTTTATAACCCTGTGCTAGAAATAGCAACTTCTTACGATCGTGTAAGCGGCTATTTCAGCTCAAAAGCCCTTTCGCTCTATGCGAGGGGCTTACAGGGTCTGATAAAAAACGGCGGTCAAATGCGGCTCATTATTTCTCAAGATATTAGTGAAGAAGACTTTGGCTTAATCAAAGCAGGCTATGATTTACGAGAAAAGCTTGCAAACACATTACTAACTCAGTTAGATGAATCATTAAATATTGAGGAAAAAGTAAACTTTCATAATTTAGCGCATTTAATCGCGCTTAGGAAAGTTGAAATCAAAATTGGCTTTAAAACGGCAGGTATATTCCATTCAAAATTCGGTTTATGTGAAGATGCCGCCGGAAATATAATTTACTTCACTGGCTCCAACAACGAAACAAAAGCTGCAATAGAGAATAACTTTGAGTCGTTTGATATTACCGCATCTTGGTTAACTTCTCCATTTGATATGCAAAAAATTATTCAAGCTCGCCAGGAATTTGATAATCTATGGAACGATAAAGCACAGCAATATAATATCTTCATTAAAGAAATTAATGATGTGATTAAGCAAAAAATTATCACTTACGATAAAGGGAGATTAATTTTGAATCCAGAAATGTTAGTAGACGATGCATTAATTTTATCTATCCATGAGGAACAATTATTTTTAGAGGATAATTTAACCTCTTATAAAATAAGTACAAAAGACTTAGCAATTAAGCGTTTAGAACCATATTTAGATGATGATTATCCGAATTTCAAAAATGATTTAACATATGTTGAGATGACAGAAGTTATTAAGCTTCTTACAAAATATGCGAATCGTAAAAAATTCAATTTTATTGTAAGTAATGACTTATCGACATATTTAGAACAGCAAGCGTATTGGATTGAGGAGCGTTCGAAGTATGCACTACTCCTAAAATCTCAAGATGCTCAAATTTTAGAACGTTTCGAAGAATTTAAATTAATCGTATCAAAAGAATTGCACCGTCCATTACGTGATAAACAAATGTGGAGCGCATTTTACATGCAACAAATGAAAAAATCAGCGAACTTTTCTGTACCAGGTGCAGGGAAAACTTCGATGATTTATGGTGTATTTGCCTATTTAAATTCACCTAGCATTAACGCTGTCGACCGTATTGTTATGATTGGTCCTAAAAACTCCTTCCTCGCTTGGAAACTAGAATTTGCTGAAAACTTTGGACCAAATAAAGTATTGAGTTTGCTTGATATTCATGATGAGGAATCCCCTGCAATTCAGTTGGAAATTAATAGTTTAAGGAAAAATCTCATCTTAATCAATTACGAATCCTTACAGAAGTACGAGAAAATTTTATGTGATATTATCGATGAACGAACAATGCTCGTTTTTGATGAAGTACACAAAATTAAAGGTGTTCGTAGTAAACGTGCACAAGTTGCAAAAAAAATTGCGACAAGACCAGTTTACAAATATGTTTTAACAGGTACCCCTATCCCTAATACTTATGAAGATATTTTTAATTTTTTAAACATCCTTTACACGGACGAATATAAAAAGTTCTTTAATTTTAAAGTAAGTGAACTTAAAGATCCCGATGTGCTAAAAATTGAAAAAATTAATCAAAAACTTTATCCATTCTTCTGGCGTACAACTAAAACAGAACTTGAAGTGCCCGCTGCCAATCCTGATGACATTATTCGCGTACCAGCGAATCATCTTGAACAAGAAATTATTGAGTTACTCTACAAAAAATATGCAGGCAATCCATTACATCTCTATATTCGCTTAATTCAAGCTTCAACTAATCCCTACTTACTTTTAAAAGCTATCAACCATATTGAAATGTATGGTGAAGAAAATAAAACAAATTGGTTTAACAATTTTGATAATGACGTCATTACCTTTACAGAGGAGGAAATTCAAAAGATTCGTCAGGTGAAAACGACATCTAAGTTCAGCGCAGCTATTGAGCTTGCAACAGAATTAAATGAAGAAGGTAAACAGGCCTTAATTTGGTGTATGTTTGTTAATACAATCGACAAAGTATATGCTGAATTAAAAGCGAAAGGTATTCGAGCTGCTGTGATTTACGGTAGTACACCTCAGCAAGAACGTGAAAAAATTATTGAAGCATTTAAACGCCGTGAAATTGATGTATTAATCACAAATCCACATACACTCGCTGAATCTGTTTCTCTACATCACACATGCCATGATGCTATTTATTTAGAGTACTCTTTCAACTTAACTCATATGTTACAATCACGCGATCGCATTCACCGTTTAGGTTTAAAAGAGAATGACTATACGCAGTATTATTACTTTATGCTTGAAGGACAGGAAAACGGACGCAACACAATAGATGAAAAAATTTATGACCGCTTAAAAGAAAAAGAGCAACGTATGCTCGATGCCATTGAGGGTGGGCAACTCATGCCAGATCCTGAAGTTGACTATACTGAAATACTTGAATTATTTAAATAATTTTGGAGAAATATTTCCCCCAAAACTGAGTGGGCAGTTGCGTATTTGAGTGAATGCGAACAACAATATACCCAGTAGTTAATGCTTTTTAACGGACTAGCTATTTTCTAGTCCGTTTTTCTCTCCCCTAAAAATCTCCCGCTTATGCCACTTGAAATATTTCTTATTCTCTTCTACCCTTGCAACGCGCATTTTCTCATGAATCCCGTATTTCACATAACCCATCTGCTCAATTTCAGAGGATATATGGATTTTCCCCGTTCCATCAAACGCGATATAGCCTTGGTCATATAACGCATCATGGTTATGACATAGTAGAATACCGTTGTATGGATCAAGTCGTTCATCATTTGTTGCATCTTTCCAAGGTTTTGAATGACTTGCGCGTAATAATCCAGGTAGCGAGATTCCGCATAGCGCACATTGATTGTCCCATAACGGCATCAGTTGCTTTCTAAATTTTTGCTGGCCTTTACGGATTTTCACCTTTGCTTCCGCTTCAGTTTCGATTAATACTGGTGCCAGCGTATTACGTTCCTTTTGCGCTATCAGACCAATAGCAAATTCCAGCTGCTCCTCATTTTCCTCATAAATATTCGCATCACTCATAAGCTCAAGTAGTTTGATTGCGAGCATTTCATTACAAGGATATAAAAAGCCTTGGTTGCCGTCACCATTATGTTGGAACGGTGAATACTTGACCGGGAGCAGTGGCTCGATTTCTTCAAAATGTTCTTTTATCGAAACTGGAAAATGTAGTTCCTCGTACACCGCCGGGAATTGATGCCCCACTTCACCTGATTGATCAAAAGGATTCACGCCTTCCCCACAATCTTCCTGAGCAGTACTGATCGCAACGATTTCTCCTTTGACACAGTGAAAAATCGCATCGCCCTTCTTTACTTCCTTCATCCGCTCCCAAGAATGTGGTGTTTGTCCACTATTATCTAAAATTGAGCACCATACGACCTGCTTTTCCTTCGCCTCATCGTATGTACGCCCTTGCATTACTATATAAAAATTCATACGTACACCTTCGCTTCTCTTCTTTGCTTTCTTTTAGTTTACCATTTCTTTTTTCTTATCATAACTAACATGCCTTATAAATAAATCTCACTTTCATAGTATCGTCTCCAAATTCTCCATGAAATTAAATTTAAATTTTTCTGCTCCAAAATTTCGCCTCTCGAAAAGCTCCCAAAAAATGTTATAATCCGAGTAAGAATCATTTTCACTACTATTACAACCGGTTGCACTCAGTTTTGAGTTGTTTAACAGAAAGGACTAGAAATGCTAGCAAGATTTTTTACGTATTATAAGCCGCATAAGCGATTGTTCATTATCGACTTCTCATGTGCGGTATTTGTGGCCGTTTTGGAATTGCTGTTCCCGATGGCTGTGCAGTGGTTTATCGATGATCTGCTCCCGACAAACGATTGGGGCATGATTACGAAAATCAGTGCGCTTCTTTTACTGACGTATATTTTAAGTACGGGCATGAACTTTGTCGTGAACTATTTGGGGCATAAACTCGGGGTCAATATCGAAACCGATATGCGCCAGCAACTGTTCAATCATGTGCAGCGTCAGCCTTATACGTTTTTCGATAATATGAAAACAGGTCATTTAATGAGTCGTATTACGAATGACTTATTCGATATCGGGGAGTTTGCGCATCATGGTCCGGAAGATTTGTTCATCGCAATGATGACCTTCATCGGGGCGTTTACAATTATGTTCAACATTAACGCGACCCTTGCGACGATTATTCTGATATTCGTTCCGTTTTTAATTGCAGTTATGTATTGGAGCAATAGACGAATGAAAAAAGGCTGGAGCGTTATGTACACTGAAATTGCGAACGTCAATGGCCGTGTGGAAGACAGCTTCTCCGGTATTCGCGTCGTGAAATCATTTACAAATGAAGAATTCGAAACGAACCGCTTCAAAGACCAAAATGCTCTTTTCCGTAAAGCGAAAATCTATGCCTATAAAGTAATGGCCGGTACGCATTCAAGCATTTACTTTTTAACACGTCTATTGACATTGCTCGTGCTTGTTGTTGGCGCTTGGCTTTCATTTAACGACAATCTATCAGCCGGGGAGTTTGCAAGCTTCATTTTATTTACGAATGTATTAATTAGACCAATCGATAAGATCAGTGCATTGCTCGAAATGTATCCAAAAGGAATGGCCGGCTTTAAACGTTTCTGCGATCTGCTTGACCAGGAGCCGACGATTGTCGACCGCCCAAATGCAATTGATGTTGACCAATTAAACGGCGATATCGAGTTTAAAAACGTGGACTTCAAATATGCGGACAGCAAGCAAGTTCTGAACAATCTATCGTTCAAGGTGGAAGCAGGAAAAACGGTTGCCTTTGTCGGCCCGTCCGGTTCAGGGAAAACGACGATCAGTGCACTAATCCCCCGCTTTTACGATATTACGGATGGTGCGATTACAATTGACGGTTATGATATCCGCGATTTAACACAGCAGTCGCTCCGCAAGCAAATCGGTACAGTACAGCAGGATGTATTTTTATTTACAGGTACTATCCGTGAAAATATCGAATATGGTAAATTAGGTGCGAGCTTCGAGGATATTAAAGCAGCGGCCGAGCAGGCGAACTTGCTGGAATTTATCGAGAATTTACCGGATGGCTTTGAGACGGAAATCGGTGAACGTGGTCTGAAATTATCGGGCGGACAAAAACAGCGTCTTGCAATTGCGCGAATGTTCCTGAAAAACCCGCCAATTTTAATTTTGGATGAGGCAACATCTGCCTTAGATACAGCGACTGAGCGGATTATCCAGCAGTCGTTGAATGATTTGGCGAAAAACCGGACGACATTGATCATTGCGCACCGTTTAGCGACAATTCGCGATGCGGACTATATTTTAGTCGTCACACCAAATGGAATTGAAGAGCAAGGCACATATGAAGAGCTTGTCGCAAAAGGCGGTATTTTTGCAGGGCTTCATCATGCATAAAGATTAAAAGTAAGATGAGGTGGATGATTGCGGTCATTCACCTTTTTTTCACCAAAATGGAGGGGGTTTTTTAATGAGTATTCCAGTAATTGATTTACATTGTGATGCATTGTGGCGTATGCAGCAGGACGGTCACCGGTTTAACGATGGTCTGCTTGATGTAAATGCCGATAAACTTCGCGCAGGAAATGTAATGGCACAGGCGTTTGCGGTTTATGTTTACCCTACTTTAACTTTGGAGGAAAAACGGGCTGCTGCTTTCAAACAAATTGCGCATTTTCAGCAGGAAGTGCTAAGTGAACACGTCGTGCATATTAAGAAATGGACGGATTTTGATATGCTCCAGCCAGGACAAACTGGCGCCTTTTTAACGATTGAAGGCGTTGATTTTTTCGGTGGCGACATTGATTTTTGGCATCAGTTCCTTGAGCTTGGCGTGTTGTCGATCGGGCTTACATGGAATTACTCAAACGAAGCGGCAGACGGTTTACATAGTACATCACAGATTGGCGTTACACCGTTTGGCAAAGAAATCATCAAGCTGAATAATGAACATCGCCTCTTCACCGATGTTACCCATCTACATGAACGAAGCTTTTGGGATGTAATCGAGCATGCCGATTATGTGATCGCTTCTCATTCAAATGCCATGGCTATTTGCAAACATGAGCGCAATTTGAACGATGCACAAATAAAAGCGATGATTGAAAAAAATGCACCGATTCATGTTGTGTACTATCCTGAATTTATAAACGGCACAAATAAAGCGAGCATGACGGACTTGATTCGTCATATTGACTATATTTGTTCACTTGGCGGGAAGCATTTGATTGGGCTTGGATCTGATTTTGATGGAATCGATGCGAAGATTTCCCATCTTGAACATTCTGGAATGCATCAAAACTTAGTTAATGAGCTGCTAAAGAATTACAGTGAACAGGACGTGCGTGGATTTGCGGCTGCAAATTTTTTGAAGCATTTGCCGAAATAGGCTGTAACGTCAGGTCCTCTTCGGTTTCGTGCTATACTAGAGAAACTTATGAATGAGAGGACGTTTTACTATGAACGGCAAAAACCGAAGCGATGTCTTTCCTGGCTTGGAAGTTGATATCGTACTAAAAAAAGACCAGCGTACAGGCAAAACAACACGCGGCATCGTAAAGGACTTACTGACAAACAGCAGCTCCCATCCCCACGGCATTAAAGTGCGGTTGGCTGATGGACAAATTGGACGTGTGTGTCAGACTTATCCGAAGTAAGTATCAAAGCAAAACTATTCCCCTACCTACATTTTAGGCGGGGGATTTTCTGTTACTGCAATCCCTTCAACATCACATCGGATTTTATAAAATCTCAAAATTAATGGGTGTGTATTTTTGCTCGTAAGCATCAAGTTTTCCAACCTTCTTTTGCCTAGCCTTCTATCAAACATTGCAAATGCCTGTATCATTATATTTTCGGAAGTTAACGCTTCATCAATGGACAATGAACTATATTCCATAAAGGGCGCATAAAAGTGATAACTGCTGAAAATATTTTGGTTAATCATCATTTCTTCAGATTTATCGGATGCTTTTACCAATGCTTGTCGCTCAGGAGAATGAAACATTTCGTCCCAATCCGGATTGAATGGAATCCCTCTTAAATTTTCTTCCTCTTTTATTTTGCGGTATGTTTCTTCATGTCTTGTTTGATAAGTAACATCCGAAGCACTTATAATTTCTTTTTTATCAAATGTAATCCAGACCCTGCTTGGACCATCATGAAATTTCCGGTAGACAGTTGCATATATTTTAATTCTTCCTTGTAACTTTTCACATATAAAACCTTCAAGTGTTGATTTAGTTTTACTCCATTTAATAATCGATCAGCCTTTCTAAAAATTAGTAATTGCTTCAAATGGGGTTCCGAAGTTCTCCACTTCTAGCAAGGTATTTAAATTTTCTGGTAAGAATTTCAACAACGAAAATTGCCATCATAATAGTTGCGATTGATAAACACTCGTTTTTTTGAGTCTGTTCAAACTTCTTTAAGTTCGTTAGTAAGACAAGATAACCGATTGGCGGGGTTACAATACAGAAAAAATATAATGTTTTTTTCTTTAAGTACCAAGGTGTTGTCGTTTCCATTACTCATCTTCCTTCTAATTACTATATGTGTTCATGTTCAACGTGGCCGTATAATTCAAAGTCATCTATCACTACTTTGCCGGATACTTCTACTATTTTCATAAATAGCCCCTATCGTATGTTTTTAAGTTTTTATTCTAACATCTATGTCTAACTGTTTATCTAATAAATGAAAAGACGCTTTTCTTATTTCAGAAAGCGCCCTTAAAAAAATCAACTTCAAATAGCTAGCTCCAAATTATTGATTCAATTCAATCACAATAGGATCAAGTTCTATTTCTATATGACCTTTTCCAAAATTAAGACTGGCAATTTCAATGGGCTGGATGATCAATTGGCTTGCACCTTCTTGAATTGTTCCAAATTCAGTAGTCCCCTTAAATGTTTTACCGTTATCGTGAGACATACCCCCACCACCAAGCTCATCTAAATACACATGTCCAAGGTCGTCTGATACTCTAAATACAGGTGTCACACTTTCCCAAGATTTCAGCAATTCATCCGTCACCACTTGTTCATAGGAAATAATTGTTGATACTGGCGTATATTCAACTGATTGGAGCGTGAATAGTACGTCTTCATTTTGCACGGTTTCGTTCAGAAGTGCTACGTTTCCTTCTAAACGTTTTAGAGAAAAGGCAAAGGACCAATCACCTTCTATTTCTGCACCTTCATTATCTCTTATTATTGTTGGCTCCCATTTTACCTGGACCGTTTCTGGGTGTTGAGCATCTTTGAAAAATGGTGTAATAGTCTCAATACCAACATAACGTGTGTCAGTAATTCTCTTTATTTCACGTGAACCACTCCCCCCCATTGAATCTTCCACATTAAATGAGTGGTGAGAAAGTGTACTACTTTCATCACCAAATGGTCGCTCAGTTTCTATGGCGTAGGATACGGTAATATTCGTTCCATCATAAACAGCATTCTCTATCATCACCGTCGTACCATTGCTCGTTTCAATAAGTCCCACATCAGTAGAAAAGTTTTCAAAGTTAGTAGAACGTTCATCATCCGTAAAGTAACTTATAATATTATCCATAAACGGAATCTGCGATGCAATTGTAGGAAAGGCGAAGCCAGTTGTGATCGTTGCACTTAGCACGATGATGGATGCAACCGCAATATTTCGCAAAATAGGTGCTCTTTTATGTTTCTTTAATACATGTTGTTTGACACGAGCTTTTTCCATCTCGGACACTTCGACCAAATCGAGATGATCGATATCCAATTCTGTCCATTTTTTCAGACTCATAAAAATCGCTCCTTTAATTTTGTATTGGTAGCTAATATTTTTTTTCCTCGATATAAGCGATTATCAACAGCAGCTTTGGAAAGACTTAAATTTTCAGCGATTTCGTTATTGGATAGCTCCAAATAATATTTCATGATAAAGATATCCCGGTCAATTTCTGCTAATTGACTAATAGCTAGTAATATTTCATTTTTATCCTCACGTTGTAAAATAAATCGATCCGTCTGTAGACTGCTGGCTTTTTGTTCAAGCAGCACATCGGATTGTTCTCGAGCAATTTGTTTTTCTGTTTGGCGATATCGGTCAATTGCTTTATATTTTGTGATGATGCCAATCCACTTCTTAAAATCTTCAGCATTTCCTTGAAATTGATGTGCGTTTTGCCAAACTGTTAAGAAAACATCATTGATACACTCATCAATATCCTGTCTTTTCATATTGCATAAGATTTTCGTAGCAATCGTTTTGACAAGAGGCATATAGGCATCAATAATATATTCGAGTGCATCTTCTTTTCGTTTTTTTAATCGCTTAATAAAGTTG
Organism: Solibacillus isronensis; assembly: GCF_023715405.1. NCBI lineage: Bacteria > Bacillati > Bacillota > Bacilli > Caryophanales > Caryophanaceae > Solibacillus > Solibacillus isronensis. Next base: position 213,562 of record NZ_JAMBOC010000003.1, on the reverse strand, counting down.
GTTGATGAACTATTCATTTACTTCGCTCCCTATGTTATTGAAAAAGCTTTTTCATAAAGTACAACGAAAGCTAATCCTATTTATTCTCAAAATATTTATTTATGTAAAGTTAATTCTTTCAGTTGATTATAATCTACAAATAAAAAACGCGGTCCTGTATTTTTGCAGAAACACGTCACTTTATTTTAGAAATTACAGATCTATCAGGTCGGCATCCGATACCCCATAAATCTGATTTTTGACATTACACAAGAAGTTGATATTCCCGTCAAATAACCATATTTCCCGTCGAAAACGACCATTTCCCTTTTAATTACGTTAATACTGTTGAAACCCTTAGATTACTTTATTACACTAGGTTACGAAAAGTAATCGATGAGGGTGTGACCTACATAACTGTAGATCACTTTATTTTTCACCATATAGCTTACTTTTAATAAGTAATTTACAAAAAGTTATTAGGGGGAATTTTTTATGACGAAACAACAATGGGCATCATTACTTGTACGAGTAGTGTTTGGTTTTATGTTCTTTTACCACGGATTTGTTAAGTTTCAAGGTGGGATCGAGAATACAGCAGGTTACTTCGAGTCACTTGGTTTAATGAGTAGTCTTGCATTTGTAGTAGCAATTATTGAATTAGTCGGAGGTTTATTATTAATTCTTGGACTTGGTACTCGAGTAGTCGGCGCTCTATTTGCAGTGATTATGATCGGTGCAATCTTCACAGCTAAACTATCACTTGGATTATTTGGTGACGGTACTTACGCTGGATATGAATTAGAGGTTGTATACGTAGCTCTAGGTATTTATTTCATGTTCGCTGATCGTTCTCCATTATCACTTGATGCTAAATTAATGAATAAAGCGGATTAATAATAAACATAGAAAAGGAGCAAAAGATGTCCATAACAAGACTCTCTTGCTCCTTTTTCATTTCTTTAAGATAAAAGTGTTTACAATATGGTCCTAAACCATTTGCATTTCTTCTATACAAATCCTATCAATTCCTTGAAGTAGGGTCACTGATTGGGTTGGAGGACTCTGGAATTCGATCATATACGGTTGTATCAACTTCGTAAATTGAGCCATCAGCCAGACCTTTGAAAACTGCCATTAAAGGCTGCGTAACCGTTTCCTTCAACATACCAGACTGCTTTTGCCCTAAAGTTTGACTCTGGCCTTTAATTTCAATCAGCATAATTGATGAATCGTTTAATGCAAACGCACCAAGAGCCGTGCCCGGTAAATTTACATTAGGATATTTTTGAACAGCTCCAAAATGTGAGTTTCCTTTTTGAAGTGAAAGTGCCGAGAGAGCATTTACTTGTTTTGCAAGTGTAAGGACATCTTCATCAACTTCATACTGTTTCCCAGTAAATGGATCTGTATAGGGCTCTGCTACCACTGCTGCAAATTGCACCGGAACCGAGCGATTATCCTCATCAGATACTGTATTGAAACCGCGGTGATGAACATCTACATAAACATCCGGTTGGAACTCTTGGAATACTCTTGTTACTGTGCGTGCTTCCGCTGTCACATAGAAGCCGCCATATCTACTGTTATTTGTTGTTCTTGAGTTTAAGAACGTAGCCACTTTGTCTAGTTCTTGATTTTCTACTCTAAAATCAAGATTCGGATTGTAATCCCTGTTCTGATCATACCCCGGGATTCCGTATACTACGCGACCCTCATTATTCTGTGCTCTCTCACTACCATCTTTATTGTAGTACCACGGAGCAACAGTGTTCGTTGGCAACCCAATGTTTTCCGGCAGCCAAGTCTGGTGTGTATAGCGAGTCGGATACCACCTACCCTCATACTTGTTGTCTGCTCCTTCTGGGTTAATGCGCGGCATGATCCAGATTGATACATTATCTAAAATTTCCTTAATTTCCTTCCCGTTTGATGAAAGCTTCTGCATAATATCAATCGCAGCTTCGGCACCAATTTGCTCATTTCCATGAATCTGAGCAGTAATTAAAATACGTTTCTTATTCGGATCGTTATCTCCAAATTTGGCTAAATAGATTGGTTCACCTTTTTCGGCTTCCGTTTGATAGCCATCTGGCGAGAGATTTGAATAACCGGCAATTTCAAGCTTCATCTTTCCATTTGCAGATCGTTCAAGATTTTGAAGCTTCTTTGCTAATTCCTCATTTGACATATAACTTGATAGTGATATATTTTGATTGTCCTCGATGTAAGGTCCGTTTGGTGATGATTGCGGAGTTGCAAAGGCAACAGAAGAAACACCTAATGTCAGAGCCAATGCAGTTGGTAAAATAGCGTTTGAAAATTTCTTTTTCATAAAATCCCTCCATTATGATTGTCCTATTCTAACTACCGATTACACTGTCAACATTATCTTTGAGTATCCAGCGTATCCCAGAAACTGATATCTGCACTTTCAATTGAACCGTCTGCTATTGCTTGAACAGCGGCATCAAGTGTTGTAATCGTTTGTTTGATTAAGTAACCATTACTTTTTTGACCAATCACTGCCGATTCATTAAAATGATCGGACATTCCGCGCATTTCAAAAAGGAGCGTCGCGATATCATACTGAACTGCGGCACCATTACGGCCAATATTCTCACCATTGCCGCCATTATATTTGGCTAAATGACCCCATCCAGTAGAATCAACAGCATTAAATACAACAGCTCCCAATTTTTTCGATTTCTCTAATACTTCCGGCTTCACTTTATCATTCGTAGGATAAAGCATAGATCCTGACACTAATTTCCCGTCTCGTCTTGCCTGAGTACCTTGGTGATGCAGGTCAATCATGTAGTCAATATCATACTTTTGTAAGACATTTTTATGAAGAGCCTGAGTTTCCGGATGCACTTTATCAACATGATCACGATTTAAGTCTGCCCCTACCGCATTGTATCGAGTTAGATTTCGACCTCCGTCAGCGATATAATCATCAAGAGAAAAGTCGACATCTCCCATTGCACCATCTGCATTTAACATTGGCACAATAAGAATATTGACCTTATCAAGAACACCCTTTGTTTTACCTGTGCCAAGATGCTTGATAAATTCCAATGCACCTTCTGTAGTTAATTGTTCATTACCGTGCTGTTGTGTCAAAAATAGGATTGTCGGGTTGTTAGGATTTGTAATATATTTCGCCATGTAAATATCTCTTTTTTTTACAGTCTGACCGATTACTTCAAGCTGCATAGCATCTTGTTTCGCGTCTTGCTTTTTAAGATAATTTACCATTTCATCGTAAGTATATAGGATTGACGTTTGAATCGATTCATTTCCACCATAGTTCGGTCCTTCACCTACAGCATAGGCAGTTAATGAAGCTGGTGTAACAGCTCCCAGTGCCAAAATACCAGTTAAGGATAGTGCTAACGCTTTCTTTTTCATAAGACCCCTCCATTACTTTAATTTTCAAAATTATCAAAATAATAATTCATACTATAAGAATATCCACCAATTCGATATTGGTATATAGAGGGAATCTATCAATTTAATTGCATCAAACATAGAGAATTTGTTTTAATTTACCAATAATGGTGTATATTATTTTACTCACTATTTCGCTGTTCTTTTCAAGTTTTTATAGAGTAAAAGTCACTAAACCCTGTTGTGTAGAAATTAAAAATGCGCAAAAAGCTGAGCTGCTTTTTGCGCATGATTTTACAGTTTCACTTCAAATATAGCTTCTGTTTTTTCCTGCACTTCTTCTAGCGTCATCCCATCCTGAAGCTCCACTAGCTGCATCTTGCCATCTTGAAAATCAAAGACCGCCATATCGGTAATTAACCGGTGAACGACACTTTTGCCTGTCAACGGCAATGAGCATTCACGTTTTACTTTGGACTCACCGTATTTGTTCGTATGTTCCATAATGACGATGACCTTTTTTGCGCCGACAACTAAGTCCATCGCCCCGCCCATTCCTTTCACTACTTTTCCAGGAATCATCCAGTTGGCCAAGTCCCCCTCTTCAGAAACTTCCATTCCACCGAGAATAGCCAAATCAATATGTCCGCCACGAATCATTGCAAAGCTTTCCGCGCTATCAAAAAACGTCGCGCCCACTTTTGCTGTGACCGTTTCCTTCCCTGCATTGATCAGATCGGCATCGACTTCTGCATCTGTCGGGTACGGCCCAATTCCAAGGAGCCCGTTTTCCGACTGCAGCATCACATTATAATGTTCCGGAATTTCATTTGCGATCAAAGTTGGCATACCGATACCTAAGTTCACATACGTTCCGTCCTGAATTTCCTTCACTGCGCGTTGGATAATTTTCATGCGTTGGTCCATCATGCTTCCCCCCTTACAGTACGGCGTTCAATGCGCTTTTCAAATGATGGGCTGTGGACGATATGCTGCACATAAATGCCCGGCAGATGAATTTCGTCCGGATCCAGTTCGCCCGTTTCAACAAGCTGCTCCACCTCGACAATCGTCACTTTACCTGCTGTTGCACATAGCGGGTTAAAGTTGCGCGATGTTTTACGGAATACAAGATTTCCGGAGCGATCGGCTTTCCATGCTTTCACAAGCGCAAAATCCCCTGTAATCGCGCGTTCAAGCAAGTATGTCTTGCCGTCGAACTCCTTCGTCTCTTTCCCCTCTGCGATTGGCGTACCAACACCTGTTGCCGTATAAAATCCCGGTATACCCGCACCGCCAGCACGAATACGTTCCGCTAATGTGCCTTGTGGTGTCAATTCCACTTCAAGCTCACCGTTTAAAAATTGCTGTTCGAATGTTTTATTTTCCCCTACATAGGAAGCAATGATTTTCGTAATCTGCTTGTCTTGTAACAGAATGCCGAGACCGAAATCATCGACACCACAGTTATTGCTGACAACCGTCAGATTTTTTGTTCCTTTATCTTTTACCGCCTGAATTAGATTTTCTGGAATACCGCATAACCCGAAGCCCCCCACCAATAATACAGCTCCATCGTCTATTGCCTGAATCGCTTGTTGTACAGAAGCTACTACTTTGTCCATGTCCTTATCCCCTTTCACATCCATACAAAATATTCTACAAAAAGACGAGATTCCCTTTAAAAATCTGTTTTTCTATTGGCGGTTTGGCAATTTGTCGTGCGTGCATTTTCTAATAAATTTCGAAATGTTCTAATATATTTTTATTTGTTCTAATAAACTACCGATTTTCAAATATATTACTGAGATGTTATAATAAGTCCGCGCTTTGTTCTAATATCTTCGCTTCATTTTCGAATATCCCCCACCGTTGTTCTAATAACCCGCAACATTGTTCTAAAAAAAATCAGTCCCGGCCTTCCTGAGCACCTTTTCCGATAAAAATACAGTCTACGCTGACTCATTTTCTAATACTCTCCCCCAACTTTCTAATAACCCCTCCAATTGTTCTAATAAATTCCTGCTCCCGCCCCCACACAAAAAAGCCAAACCGCCCAAAAGAACAGTCTGACTCTCCATTTTAATTTTGTTTTTCATGCGGTGCCTGATAAATTCCAATTTCTTTTGTATTCGGGTCGCGAACAATGCGCTGATCGTCTTGTAACGGAATAATATCCGGATCATCCACATCACCGCTGCGGCCAAAATCTCCTGCAACACTTGTATTCGGTAATGCTTCATATTTTTTCTCAGGCTCAAATGGTACAGGTCGTTCATCCATTACCTCTTTGTTAATGAGGTTCGATGGATTGGACCGGTTTGTAATCCATTCATCGAGTGTATGGCCTGTCCAATCTTCTTCATCAAATGGGTCGGTACCTGTTATGAGCAGTTTACCGCCATCTTCAATTATTTTTTCGTATTCAAGTCGCTTATTTTCCGGTAAACCGAGGCGGCGAAGTTTTTCTTCAATCGGCGATTCTTTCGTTAATGCTGTTTTCACTATACTGCGGACTCCATTTGTTGTAATAAGTGACACTTGCTGATCACGTGCGATGGAGTGAAATTCGTCTACATCCTTTGTTAAAACATAAATATGTGTACCTTCCAATTCATTGTCCGGTCTACGTAATTCCTGGAGTTTTTCTAGCAATTCCTGTTTCGTATAGGCAACATCAATTTTCTGTTTCGGCTCATCAAAAAACATTTGCATCCCTCCATTAAATTATTCGTAAGTACCTTTTCCCCATCTCACCCATACAAAACTTTTTTTAAAATAGTTTGCAGACGATAAACTCCTGCGGTATTCCGTTTCAAAATTGGTTCCGTACAGATATTCTGCTTTCGATGAACCGCGAATATCTAGTGCCTTGTATATCGTAACTGTTGCTAGTGTATTTTTCATGACGGTTCTTTCCGGCGTAATCACACATCGTAAACGCGCACCTAAATTAGAATTAATGGCAATATAAAAATAGCGAAATCCCGTTCCACAGCTAATAAAACTTTGGAACGGGATTTTTTCTCTTATATCAAGTTAGTGTTTCAATTTTTTCATAAATTTCTTTCAGCATAATATCATAACGATTCCCGTTTAAATAAAAATTACAAACATAGATACCACTTTTTCTCTCTGCCAATTCATTCCCTACCGGAATTTCATTATGTAAATAAAGCGTTGAATGTGAACCGTTTACAAGATTTTGAAAATGCAGTGTATCATACGTTATATTTTCCTTCGTAAAAGCAAAATGCCCTTTCGCTGCTTCATAATAAACGATCGGAATGATTGCCTCCTCATATACTCTAATATATTCATCCATGGAAGCTTGTCCAAATACAAGTGGCGTAATAAAAAGTGCATCAAATTGTAAAGTTTGATCCGTAACCGTTTCTTCAATTTCCTCGAATGTAATTTCTACAATTTCTATATTAGTATTGTACTGATCTTGGAACTCCCCTAAAACAGCAATTTTTAACGGCATCCCCTCATACGCGACTATTTCCTCCGAACACCCTGCTAATAATAGAAGCCCGAGCAGAAATAATACTTTTTTCATTTATATCTCATCCTTTCTTAGATGAATTGTATACTAGGTTGCGATCAATCCTTGCAAATTATTCGTCAGGGAATAATTAAAGGGGCTGCCACATAATGCGGCCCCCCCTTTGCTTTTTTAGGAATATAAAAAATGAATGAGGAAATCATTGTTTCCTCATGCATTCAATCCTATTATTATTGACCAAATTCCGTTACGAACTCAGTAAGCTCTTTACGTACTCTTACATTTGGCACATTATCGTAATAACCAAACTGGAACATCGAAATGACACGCTCATGCGGCTGTGCGTTTAATGCTTCACGGAATTTCGGGTTGTCTAAGAAGCCCGGTGTTTTCCAACAAGTACCGATGCCTTTTTCCCATGCCAGCAGTTGCACATTTTGTAAATAGCAAGCGGCAGCCGCATAGTCTTCCAACCGTTCTTTTTGACGAACATCTTCTGTCACAAGCACAAATGCGTACGCACCGGCCAATGTGAATTTTTTCATTTGTATAGCAAGCGCATCTTCTGAAAGCTCCTGCCATTTCGGAACTGCAAGGTCTCGAAGCAGTTCATGTACTTTTGGCAGCTGCTCCTCTGCACCTACTACAATGCGCCATGGCTGACGGTTGCCGTGATTCGGTGCCCATTTTGCATCATCCAAAATTTCCATTACTGCCTTTTTGTCAACTTGCTGTCCGTTAAACAGTTTAATCGAACGACGTTGCAATACTGCGTCTCTTACTGATAAAGTCATCGCCAAATCCTCCTTCAATTACTACTATTACATTAGCATGAATGATCTCTATTTAACATATTACATTGAGGGAATTCTATTAAAAAGGTTCATTATAAGGCAGGTTACCACAATTCTGTTAAGTAACGTATTAAACAAGCGGAAAAACTCTGCTTATTTCACCACTCTCTCTTCCCATAAAGACATTCAAAACTCATCTTCAATATGGTAATAGTAATACTGCATGTTTGGAGTATAGGCAGTGGAATCTTCATACGTATAGATGCGGTCGCTGCTGTTCGATGTATGTGCATTAACATACGGAACCCCCTGCTCAATTCGCGTCACAATTGTACTGTGATCGATACGGCCGTCCCCTGTAAAATCGTAAAAAATGAGATCGCCAAGCTGCAGTTCACTTGGCGAGCTTACCCTAGTCGCGCGTAAGCCTTGCGTGGACGTTTCCAAATACCAGCGAAGAGAATGTGCAACAGACCAGCTATAACTCCAGCGCTCCGGTTGTCCGATCATCCACCAGCCTTGCCCACGGTTCGGTGCCCCCCGCATTGGAGCCCCTCCAGCACGTAAACATTGGGAAATAAAATTTGTACAGTCATCCCGAAATACCGGATATTCAGGATTAAAGCTATCCCACCATTTATTTGCATAAGCCACAGCAGCCATCCGATTATAAGTAGGCAACAATCTTCTCCTTTTTTCACAGCGTATGTCGAGTACTTTCTAATTATGAAAGTGTTGTGAATGTAGAGCAAAAATCCCCTGTTTTTGTAAATCTTTGATACAATTATTTTATTGAAATTATGAAACGGTTAGGGGGAATTATGATGACACAACATGCAGAAAGGGAAATTTTTCTTCCGATAGCCCTTTGCGATAAAAAAGGTAACTTAAATCCGGAAGCAATCGGTTTTGCACGTAGACCTATTATCGACAGTAATTTGTCAGGGCATTTTATGCGCAAGAAAAAATGGAATTACTGGTGTGTATATGGGGAGGAGATTTTATTTTCCGCGACAATCAGTCATATGGATTATGCGGCTGTATGCTTTGTTTATTTCCTCGAATATGAGACACAACGTTACTTTGAAAAAACAATTTTAATTCCGCTTGGGGCAAAAGTAAAAATGCCGACACAAGTGCTGGAAACAATACAATATAAAAATTCTGAAATGTCCATTCAACTTACATACTTCAACCGCGAGACCCATTTAACAGTAACCGCGCCTGATTTTGACGGTGATCCTTTGCATGCAGAGCTCACAATTGCACACCCGAAAGACGATGACTCCCTTAATGTAGTCATTCCATGGAATCGCCGGACATTCCAATTCACGGCGAAACATCATACGTTGCCAACTTCGGGAACGGTAAAAATCGGGAACCGCACCTTTACGTTCACACCGGAAGAAAGCTTTGCTGTACTCGATTACGGACGTGGTGTATGGCCTCGGGAAGCAACATGGAACTGGGGCATGGCATCGCAGCGCGTTCGTGGTCAGCGGATTGGTTTAAATTTTGGCGGTAAATGGACAGATGGAACAGGCATGACCGAAAATGCCATTTTTATCGACGGTCAAATGATGAAAATTCATGAAGATGTTCTGTTTCACTATGATCGCACCAATTTCATGCATCCGTGGACGATCAAAACGAAATTCAGCGGACGCGTCAACCTAACTTTCACACCATTTTTTGAACGTGTAGCAGAAACGAATGCGAAACTCATCGTTTCCTCTGTTCATCAGATGGTCGGTTATTACGATGGATTTATTCAGCTCGACGATGGCAAAACACTGCATATCCAGCAAATGCTTGGCTGCATTGAAGAACATGTTGCAAAGTGGTAACACGTTAGGGGGGAAAATTTAATGACAGCTCAAGATTTTAAGCAGGAACAACAGCGTCTGCACGAAACAATCCATTATATGGACCAGATTTTAAATAGCTCGAAAAAAGATATTGAAACGGCACAGGAAAATATCCGTACCGCGATGGCCAATGTGGAATATTTGGACTCCAGTGACAGCTTCCTGAATATTTTAATGAATACACGTTTTTTCGAGCTTGCCCGTAATCAAAAAGAAGGGTTGGAAGCGATTCGGCAAAAACCGTATTTTGCACGAATCCATTTCCAACGTGAAAACGAAAATGAGGAGTTTCTTTATATCGGAAAGACTTCACTTTTCCATAGTGAGACCCATGAACCGATTATCGTTGACTGGCGCTCCCCTGTCGCAAACGTTTATTACGATGGCCGACTTGGTGATATTTCTTATGATGTCCGGGATGAAACACATTCCGGTCATTTGTTTGCCAAGCGCCAATATAAAATTGAAAACGGCGAGCTGATCAATTATCGGGACGTCGATTTAACAACAAATGATGAGCTCCTCCAGGAAGCACTCGAAGGAAAAGCCGATGTCCGGTTAACGGAAATTGTCTCCACTATCCAAAAAGAACAAAATGAAATTATTCGTGCACATCTGCGCCAGCCGATTCTTGTACAAGGTGCGGCAGGTTCAGGTAAAACAACAATTGCCCTCCACCGGATTTCGTATTTCCTTTATACGATGGGCGAGCATTTCAATCCAGAACAGTTGATGATTCTTGCACCAAACCGGTTATTTATCGATTATATTGCTGATGTATTACCGGAGCTTGGCGTCGATAAAATTTGCCAGACAACATATGCACAATATGTACTTGATGCACTGAACCTAAAATTAAAACTTCAAAATCCGAATGAACAACTCGAGCAGCTCATCGCAAACCCTTCCGTACAGCAAGAGTATGCCATGATTTCGAAAACAAAAGGCAGTCCATTTTACGAGCTCATGATGAACCGCTATATCGAGCACTATGAACAGCAACTTGCAGCATTGTTTGATGATGTATTCATTGAAAAATACCGCATTATGAAAGGCGAGCATTTACGAAAGCTGTTTTTGGTAGAATTTCATTATATGCCTGTAGAAAAGCGGCTTGAACGTATTAAAAAGGTTATTCAAACAGAGGTAAAGCGGAAAACCGCAGCTGTGCTCACGACATTGAATACGCGCTATGAAGATGCAATTGGCCGTGCGCTAAATGGCATGCGCGACGCAGAGAAACGCCGTCGTACAGTAACAAAACTGATTGATGAACGGGATGCCCGCGTTCCAAAAATTAGACAGGAAGCAAAATCCGTTGCAACAGTCTATATGAAAAAATTCCAGAAAGTAAAAGTGAAACAGATGTACCGTGAGCTTTTGACGAATCGTGAGTTATTAGGTGAAGTTGCACCTGAATGGCCGTTGGAAGAAGTGGCGCATTTTATAAAAGCACATCAGAAAGAACGTTGGGTACTGGAGGATTTGGCTGCCCTTTACTTTTTGCAGGCAAAGATCAAAGGTATTGATGAGAAGTGGAAAATGCGCGTCGTGTTTATCGATGAAGTACAGGATTACAGCTATTTTCAGCTTGCTGCACTAAAAGCGGGCCTTGAAACGGATATGTTTACAATGGTTGGCGATCTCGCTCAAGGAATCCATAGCTACCGGTCCCTGACAGAGTGGCAGCCTGTACTTTCTCTTTTCCCGCGCGCAACGTATGCAACACTTCAAAAAAGCTACCGAACAACAATTGAAATTATGGATGTTGCCAATGAAATCCTGATGCAGATGGATGAGGATTTACCTCTTGTTGAACCTGTTGTCCGTCATGGAAAAGAGCCTGAATTTATCGTCGCGGAAGAGTTTGATCCCGATATTATTCAAGAAGTGCTTGTAAAAATCCGCGCCAGTCAGCATCAGTCCATTGCACTCATTTGCAAAACAACAGGTGAAGCCGTTCAGTTAATCGGACAGCTTGAAAACTCGGATATCCCTGCACAGCTGCTCGACGAAAATTCAGCAATCGATCAGCAAAAACTTCTCGTCATCCCAAGTCACTTGGCAAAAGGGTTAGAGTTTGATGCGGTTATTCTTACGTCATTTGACACACCGTACGATGACAACCCTCTTGACCGGAAACTGCTATATGTAGCCTTAACCCGTGCCATGCATGAGCTTTATTTGATTGGCCCTTCGAAAGAGGCTTTTTTAATGAAGTGAACGAGGTATTAACTTAAAAGCACCAATCGCAGTCATTCAATGCGATTGGTGCTTTACTTTTGTGATGAACTAATCATAACCGTTCTTTTATCTTTGTAAGCACTTGAATCTACACGGCTTACAATCCAATATAAATGTAATAATCAAGCTGGGATGACTTCATAAAGCCGGCTTTTTCGTATACATGAAGGGCTGCCATATTTTCGACTTCCACATCAAGTAAAATTGTCTTGTCACCCGAACGTAGCGCATAATCTTTCACTAAATTTAATATTTGCGTGCCGATCCCTTGGCGTTGTCTCTTCGGAGAAACTGCAAATGCTGTAATCCACTGTACTTCTCCTTCTTTGCGGGTCGTCACTGTGCCTACGACTTCACCATCAATTTCGGCGGTCCACATTACTAGGCCTTCAGTCGTTGTATTAAACTCGATCAGTTCCAATGACTCTTCACGAATATCGCCAAAAGCATCACTGAAAACCGAGACAAGTGCTTCCGTGTCCTTTTGCATAAACGGGCGTAAAGTAACAGGTCCCTCTTTTTGCAGAACTTCTGCACGGGCTTCCAATGTTGCTTCAGAAAAGCTGTATAAATACCCGTTCTTTTGAAGAAATTCTTTGCCGTAATGCGAGCCTTCCACGATTAATGCAAGCTCCCCTTCACTTCCACGCATCCCCAATCCTTCTTTTAGCACGTTCAATATCGCCGTACCAATTCCAAGTTGACGATACATTGGTGCAACGATCATCGACCATTCATACGTATTTAATCCCATCAAATCGACTGCAGTACCCGCACCGACCAGCAAATTCTTTTCATCATCATATACAAGTACATAAAATCCCCGTATTTCATAGCTTTTCGCTATCGGTAAATTCATGACTTGATTTAATAGTACGCCATCACAAACGGCCGCTGTTTTACATAATTTCTGTACTTCTTCATATGTTTCTTCATCTAAAGGAAACGACACTGTTATTGCCGATAAATTCATTCTTTCTACTCCAATTCTAACTACTATAATTTCTTTATTTTAGTAAAGCTATCGAAGTAACGCAATACTCGCGCACGAATCCATTCAAATTTATCTTTCCATAAATAATATTTTCATTAAAAACAAAACAACTTCATGATACAATTTTTCTAGTAAAGGTGCATAAATTTAACTACTTATTACCCAATAATAAGGTATAATAATCCTATGCATGATTATTTTTTACAAATAAAAATTCATCTTAAATGACTAAACGATGTTATTTAATTATAATTGCAATATGAATTAATTAATTAAGGAGACTTAACTTATGACAAAAGAACAAATCTATTCTACTAGTACTGAGCCACTACTAGATACCCCTTTTCCTTCTTTTGTACTTTTACCTAATGGTACACTCGTTCATGGAAATCTCCGTCAATTAGACTACCCAACACAAGAGACAAAAGAACTAATCGGAAAGTCCATACACGACACGCTATTTTCAGAAGTAGGTGACGATGTCATTGAATCAATTTTAACAAGTTCAGTAGCGTTATGTTTGTACAACATTCCTCTTTCACTGAAAGGTCAATCTTCCAAAACTTGCACACTTTATACGAAGCCGACTGTCTTTGCAAATGAGCAAGCGATCTCTGTTCTTTGTATTCCAAATGAAGAAGTTCGTTTAATGGATGAAGAACAGCAGCATTTAGTCGACCTTAAAAACGGGATCCACCAATCATTCATGACCGTTACACTTGACCAGGACGGCTTTATTACTCAAACAAATCAGCCATTTTTAACAGCAAGCCGCTGGACACCAAAACGGGTCATCGGGAAAACATTGTGGCAATTATTCCCGCAGAATCCTGAATCTGAAAAAGCTGTCCTTGAAATTTGGAAAACCTTGCAAAACGGGCAAGTTTGGCAAGGTGAAGTTGAGAAATTGACAAAGGATGAGCAGCTTTACTGGGTACATTTAACGGCGATTCCGATGATGGGCCAAACATTTGAAAAGAACGAGTATTTGCTGATTGAACGGAATATTACAAAAGAGAAAAAGATTCAGTTCCAACTGGAGAAAATCGCATATATCGATACAGAAACAGGAATGATGAATGTCCACCGCCTGGAACAAATTATCGGAGAAATGATTGAAGAACAGCGTCATTTTTCATTCGTTTACTTAAGTATTGATAAGTTTTACACAATTAAGGATTTACATGATGGCGTAGCCGGAAATTCCCTTATCTTAGAATTTACAAAACGCATGAAAATGTATTTCCAAGATAGTACGATGGCTCGTATTAATGAAAGTGAATTTGTCGTAATTACACCATTACCAGAATGGTTTACACAAGGTTTCCTGAATTATTTACAGCAAAATCCAATCTACAGCGGTAACGTAGCAGTCCCACTTTCATTAAGCGGCGGTATTACACGCTTCCCGGAAGATCAAATGACATTCTCTCAATTAATGAAGGCATCATTGGCTACGATCGCTTCTGTACGCAGTGCGGGCGGTGACAGCATCGTCTCATTATCAAAATCTTCACATGCTGCGTTAAACCGCAGATCAATTGTTGAAAAGCGATTACTGCTTGCATTAGATCAGAAAAACCTGCATGTTCTCTACCAGCCTCAACTTGATTTAAGAAGCGGTAAAATCACAGCTGTCGAGGCATTAGTCCGTTGGGATGATGAAGAAATCGGCGCTGTATCACCTGATGAACTGATTCCTATCGCGGAAGAGACAGGTCTCATTAATAATATCGGTTCGTTTATGCTGGAAAAAGCATGTGAACAAGCGGTCCTATGGAAAAATGCGGGCCATGCGATCAAAGTTAGCATCAACTCTTCCGTGCGCGAGTTCCGTGATAAAAATATGGCCAAGTCCATTTTGGAAACACTTGAACGTACTGGATGTCCGGCAAATTTACTGCAAATCGAAATTACCGAAAAGTTTGCATTGGAAGCTGAAGCTGAAACAGGAATTATTAAGCAAATGCGGACACTTGAAAATGAAGGCATCGTCTTTGCGCTAGACGATTTCGGTACAGGTTACGGCTCGTTCCGTTACATGCAACTTCTGCCAATTTCAATTTTAAAAATTGACCAGACATTTATTCGCTCGCTGAAATCAGAAAAAAACCAGCAGCTCGTAAACGGTATGGTACAGCTAGGAAAATCAATGAATTTGACGGTTGTTGCGGAAGGTGTGGAAACAGAAGAACAAATGCAGATCCTGACAAGCATCGGCTGTGAGGTCATCCAAGGATACTTCGTAAGCAAACCAAGTTCTACAGAAGAAATTTCTTCTTTATTAGGATAAATAAAAGCTCGTAAGGCAACTGATGATCAGTGCTTTACGAGCTTCTCTTTTTCACTTTTGTAAAGGATTGAATCGAAGTTCTACCTTTTCTCATTATACGCAGGATAATCTGCATCATTACTTCCGCAAATACAAGTCCCATTGCAATCGCGCCGGAAATCATAAATGCCCGCATGCCATTTTCCAGACCTGCAATATAGTCGAGCTCCATCACATTGCGCATCGTACTGTATGCAATGCCTCCAGGTACAAGTGGAATAATTCCGGAAACACTAAATATGATCATCGGCATCCTAAACTTGCGTGCAAAGAAATATGCTACTAATGAAACGACAAATGCTCCAAGAAAGGATGCGCGGACATCATCCAGTCCGCTTTCGAACAGAACATAATATACTGCCCACCCTACAGCACCGACGAAACCACATGCCGGGATTGTTTTGATCGGGGCATTAAAAATGACACCAAAACATGCGGTCGCAATAAAACTAATAACGATTTGAGCTAAAACATGCTCCACCAACGAACGCTCCCCTCCAATCGATCATACCTTGGAATGATCGCACTCCGAATTGATCCAAAAACTTATAGCGAAAGCACAAGCGCAATACCTGAACCAATCGCAAACGCTGTTAAAAAGGCTTCGGCACCTTTTGCCATCCCTGCTGTGAAATGCCCTGCCATTAAATCGCGGACTGCATTCGTAATGAGCAGTCCCGGCACTAGTGGCATGACCGAACCGATAATTATTTTGTCTATTTCCGTACCAACATTAAAATGCACTGCGAGATATGCAACAGCACCCACTCCTACCGATGCTAAAAACTCTGAGAAAAATTTTACGCGGGTCATATTATGAAGAATCGTCACAATATAAAGACCGACACCCCCTGCAACAAAGGCTGCCGGGATATCCGAGATTGTTCCATTAAACAACAATAAGAAGGCACTGCTCGCTAAACATGCCGCCAAAACTTGAACGGAAATCGGAAGGAAATAATTTGTTTTTTCTATCTTCTTTAACTCGTCATACGCCTGCTCTAATGTTATCATTTGAGATGTAAGCTTACGTGAAACATTGTTTACAAGCACAATTCGATGTAAATCTGTAATTCGTGTTGGAATCGATGTAATTTGTGTAGGCTGTGTTTTACCTAGGGAGAAAATAATACCTGTTGGCGTAACATAGCTTTGTGCATTCATCATATTTTGAGAACGGGCCATCCTTAGCATCGTATCTTCCACTCGATACGTTTCAGCACCGCTTTCAATCATAATACGACCAGCGAGCAAAAAGCAGTCGAGCGCCAGTTCAGTATTTTCAGCATTCATTCAAGGGACCCCCTTCCACTTCTTAGCTCATATTACTTTAAGCAATCGGAAAATAACAGTCTTTTTTCGTGCAAATTATGCTGACAGAACTGCGTATTTCCTTAAAGTTTACAATGACCCTCATTCTGGTCAATATGAAATAGATTATCCCAATTAGAAAGGAACCCGATACATCATGACAAACCCTTACAGAAAACGGCGTGGTCCTTGGATTGATTTAACTCTTATTGGTGCTATCGGCTTTTTAGGTGCCATTATCGTTTTTTTAACTTTTTTAAGCGATGATCCGATTTTCCGGCCCAGCGACAAAACATCCGCTAAAGAGCATACCATTACGGAGGAAGCATCAAAATTCCCGGGAATAAAAATTGTTACAGATCGCTCTGATAACAAGAGATTGCCCTATACCGTTCAATATCCGCTAACGGAATACGAAACTTTTAATAACACGGTAACGACTTATATAGAACAATCAAAACAATATTACATAAGCATGATGCGCCTGCAGCAGGGTTCAAAGAAGTTAGCAGGCGACCTAACGATAACTGTTGAAACATTCGAGCATGATCATTATTACTCCTTTGTTTTAACAAATAAAATGATTTTAAATACCGAAGAGAAACAAACAACGATTCAAACGTTTCTAATTGATTATGAAACAGGCGATTTGATTGATATTCGTGATCTTTTAAATGAGGATTTAGAAAGTCTAAAAACTTTTGCAGCACATATCCAATCGGAATTGCTTAAAAATCCAGCTTATAAAGAGGATGTATTAGAAAAGAAGCTCGCATTCGCTACCGAGCCAAAATGGCGTTTATTTAAACGTTTTGCATTGAAAGATGACTCCCTATTCATTTACTTTAATGAAGGTGAAGTGGCAAAAACGGAAGCAGGTGTACCAGTAATTGAAATTCCGTTATCATTCATCAACCCGCTTTTAGCATCTGATTTCCAAATAGCGATGCAATCCGAAAGTACAATCATTCCTACTGATAAGGACTCATCAAAAAAACGGATTGCCCTTACATTTGATGACGGTCCGCACCCGGAAGTAACGAAACAGATTTTAGAGCTTCTGGAAAAGTATAATGCCAAGGCGACATTCTTTATGCTTGGAAGCCGCGCGCAATATTATCCGGGCTTAGTACGTGAAGTGCTTGATAGCGGTCATGAACTCGGTAATCATACGTGGTCGCATCCTGTTTTAACGAAAATGTCTCCTGCTGAAATTGAAAAGGAGTACAATTCCACAGAGGAAGCGATTATTCATGCAACCGGCGAACATTCAACTGTTTTCCGCCCACCTTATGGGGCGATTAATGAGGAGATTCGTAACGCAATACCATGTAAATCGGTCAACTGGACGATTGATACTCTCGACTGGAAATACCGCGATTCAGAAAAGCTGTTCCCGATGGTGAAAAAAGCATTGCATAATAACGCGATCGTGTTAATGCATGATATCCACCAATCTACAGCAGATGGACTGGAGCCTGTCCTTGCCTACTTACAAAAGGAGGGCTATGAATTTATAACGGTTTCTGAAATTTTACCGTATCATTAAAAGTAACTTTAAAAAAGAGTGGTGGTTTATAATCGCCACTCTTTTTGCGTTAATCCTCAGATGCCTGTACTTATTCCTCAATTGAGGGTAATTAATCCTCACTTTCATCGGGATAATCCTCAGATGCTTGCACTTAATCCTCACTTGAGGTCAATTAATCCTCACTTACCATTAGACCTCACTCAAACGCTCGAAATGCCTGAACTTTTACCCCCTGCTGTTCCAGTTCCTGACGTGCGCGTTTTGCGAATTGCACCGCATGCTCCTCGTCTCCATGCACACAAATACTATGTGCCTGCAGTGCTACTTTCGTTTGCTGAACAGAGGTTACTGTCCCCTCTTTCACCATTTCAATAATTTGTGCAATCGCCTTTGCTTCGTCTGTTATAAGTGCATTTGGCATAGTGCGTGATGTTAATGTACCATCCGCCTGATATGTACGGTCCGCAAATACTTCATGGACTGTATGTAAGCCGTATTTTTCACCGGCAGCAGTTAATTGACTTGATGCCAAACCATATAAAAGAAGCTCCGGTGATATATCATAAACGGCCTTTGCGATGGCATCGGCAAGCTCCTCATTTACCGCCGCCATATTATAAAGTGCTCCATGTGGCTTCACATGCTGCATCATCACGCCTTTTGCCGTCAAAAACCCTTGCAGTGCACCGATTTGATAAACAATTAGATCATATGCTTCCTGCCATAAGATGTTCATTTCCCGCCGCCCGAAACCGTTTAAATCAGGCAATCCTGGATGGGCACCGATCTGCACATTATTCTTAATCGCAAGCTCCACCGTTTCGCGCATGACTGACGGGTCCCCTGCATGAAATCCGCACGCGATATTGGCGGACGTAACATAACGAAGAATCTCCTCTTGCTCCCCCAGCTTATAGCGCCCAAAGCTTTCTCCTAAATCACAGTTAATATCTACTCGAAACATAATGTCTCCCCCAACTTTGGAATTATCTGAATGTTATGCTATTATCATGCCATACATAATGATTCATTCCAATAATGAGGTGACATTTCATGCCGGCACTGCAATTCAAACAACTTAGCGACAAGGCACTGTTCGTTCAGTTCAGTATGACGATTAACGAACAAACCCACCAGCAAATCCAGCAAGCCATTGCAATTTTACAGGAGCAGCCATTCCCGGGGCTAATCGAAATTGTGCCTAGCTATACAAACTTCTGTGTGTATTACGATCCTTTTACAGTGCAGAAATATTTGCAGCAGACCCAAACAACAACGAGTGCTGAAAAGGTTCAGCAATATATTAAAACCTTGCTTGAGCACCAACAGAAGGAAGTTCCCCAAGAAAGTCGGTTAATAGAGATTCCCGTGCTATACGGTGGTGAATATGGACCTGATTTAAAGGAGGTTGCGAACATCAATGGCTTAACACCAGCAGAAGTGATTGCAATCCACACATCCAAGGAATATCTCGTCCACATGCTCGGCTTTGCGCCGGGTTTTCCGTTTTTAGGTGGAATGGATCAACACATTGCAACACCGCGCCGTGCTACACCAAGACTTGAGATTGCGGCCGGTTCCGTCGGTATTGCAGGTGAGCAAACGGGCATTTACCCACTCTCAACACCAGGAGGCTGGCAAATAATCGGCCGTACGACGAAACGATTATTTTTACCGGAACAAAATCCGCCAACATTACTGCGAGCCGGTGACCGCATACGCTTTGTCGAGGTTAAGGAGGATACTTCATGCTAAACGTTATTAAACCCGGGTTGTTCAGCACCGTTCAAGATGCAGGTCGTATCGGTTACCAGCAATACGGTGTTATTGTAAGTGGTGCCATGGATGCTGTCGCTTTCCGCATCGGCAATGCCCTGCTTAAACAGCAAAATAAAGCAGCAATTGAAATGACGTTACTTGGTGGTTCATATGAGTTTGAGAAAAAGACTGCGATTGTACTGGCAGGCGGGAAAATGCACGCAACAGTTAACGATAACCAGGTTCCGATGTATAAAGTAATTCCCATCAATAGAGGAGATGTATTAAAATGCGGTGCCATTCGAAAAGGTGCAAGAAGCTATTTATGTATTGCGGGCGGCTTTTCTGTTGATGAAATACTCGGCAGCCGCAGCACTTATTTAAAAGCTGGCTTAGGTGGTTTTCATGGACGACCGCTTCAAGCAAGTGATTCGATTCCTTATGAAAAATCGACCATTCCATATCATACATATCAAATCAAAGTAGATCCATTTTATGAGCGAAAACCTATTCGCCTATTAAAAGGGACCGAGTGGCATGAATTCAGCCCTCAAATGCAACAACACTTCATCGAACAGCACTATACAATTTCACTTGAAGCCGACCGCATGGGCTACCGGCTGGAAGGGCAAAGCGCGATTTCATTGGAAAAACCGTTTAATTTGCTTTCTGAAGCCGTTACTATCGGGACGATTCAGCTTCCTCCAAGCGGACAGCCCATTTTGCTGATGGCGGACCGACAAACAGCGGGCGGCTATCCGAAAATCGCACAAATTATTACGGCCGATTTGCACCGTGTTGCACAGCTCATCCCAAAACAGCCTCTTCATTTCGAATTGGTCACACTTGAGCAAGCAGAACGGGCTTATTTTCAGCTGGAACAACAGCTGCGGTTGTTGGAAACTCTTTTGAGAAACTAGACATTTCACAAAAATTCTTGAGTACCATCCACAATCTCCATTAAAATTTTCACAACTTTTTTTCTTATAAATGTTTGAAAGAGGTCAATAAAGGTTATAAAACACTATCGCGAAATAGTTAAAATAAAAAATAGGAGATGGAAATTATGAGTTTTATTTGGTTCTTAATAATTGGCGGGGTTATCGGTTGGCTAGCAGGAGCAATTTTAGGTAAAGATGTCCCAGGTGGAATTATCGGTAATATTATCGCAGGTATTGTTGGTGCATGGATTGGTGGTATGCTTCTAGGAAGTTGGGGACCTAAAGTTTCTGATTTCTATATCGTCCCAGCTATCATAGGTGCAATTATACTTGTGTTCATTGTAAGCTTTATTATGAAATCAATGCGTAGAGCTTCGTAAGCTAAATAATCGTTTAGTTTATATTTTAACGGTAAAGTGAACTCTATGTAAGCAACTAAAAGCGGTCCTCCACAATTTGATTTGGGGAGAACCGCTTTTGCTTTGTCCTTAATTTATATCCATTTTTTACAGTTAATTACTTTAATTTTCTGAAAACAACATTCCCATTCTAGATAGGACTGTGTAGTTTTCACTTCGGATTTAGAATAGTGTTCAGCATATCTTCACTTTCACCTACTAGTTCCGCAGATGGTTCACTCATTCTTTTTTCTTCAGCTTTTTCCTTAGCTTCAGCAATTGAAGTCTGGATTTCAGCCATTTTCTTGCTATCCAAATGATAGAACTTCATTGCGATTAAAGAAGCAATCCACCCAAGAACCGGAATTCCAAATGCCAGGAAGATAGTCATTCCATATAAGGAAGTTGTTAACGTATCTCCAATTTCAGGGAAAGTTTCTTTATAGCCGATCAATGCTACCGCAAAACCGACAAGAGCCGGAGCCAGCGACGAAATCAATTTATCGACGAAGGAGAACAGTGTTCCGATCATCCCCGGCACATAGCGGCCAGATTTAAATGTTTCATAGTCGGATATATCGGCAATCATCGGATTAACTAAGGCAGATGGCAACGCTCCGAAGCCCATTCCCAATGTGTACAAGACAATAAAACCGATTGTGGCAAGACCCATATCGCTAAGTGAAATTGTTGTTGGATCAATCGTGAAGAGGAAAGCCACCAACATCCCAAACGCTAAGAGACCGATCCAAGTTGATATGACAAAAGCTTTTTTCAAATCTGTTTTGCGTGCATACCATACTCCCGCAAAAGTGATGAGCAGCGTCGGTACAATGATAATCATTGAGATCGTTCCGCTTAAACTGTAATCCCCCAGTAATATTCCAAATAACATAACTACAACAACTGCATGGCGCAAGACGCTTAACGTTAATTTATCACTGGAAGCTGCAATGATAAGCATTTGCAACGGTCGATTTCCTTTTAAAATCGGCCAATAATCTCGAAACTTCGTCTGTACTGTTAAATCTGCGAGGCCATAAAATTCTTTCTGATCTTTGCTCGCGATGCCTATGACAGCCAGCACTGTAAATATAAAACCGGCGAGTATGGCATAAGTATTCAACTCATGGAATAAAGCCATTGTAAATCCACCATGCTTGATTACTAAGTAGGAGGCTATAAATACTTGTCCACCGGTGAACAATATCGTGTTGTTGACACCGTCAAATACTGCAAAGAGCGGACGTTGTTTCGGATCGTTCGTCAGCACCGTCTGAGCCGCTTTTGTACAAGCTGTCTGCATCGTATACCCGACGACATAAATTGCATAGACTAAGATAAAAAATACCAATTGGAGTGACTCCGGCAAAAGATGCGTGACATTGTACATAATCAAAATAGATCCCGCTAAAATGATATTCCCTATAACCATCATCGGACGGAATTTACCGAATTTTGATTCTGTCTTATCGATGATAAAGCCGATAATCGGATCTGTTATCCCATCAAATACGCGCATCAATGTCAAAATGGTGCTGACAGCCACAACTGTCAATCCAACAATGCCTGTAGCGTAATAAGTGACAAACGCTAAAATGAACATATACAAATTGGTTGCCGTGTTATTTAGTGTGAAAAATCCAATCTGCCAAATTTTTGCTTTATGGTACGTATGGTCTTCGTTGAGTGCTGCAGCTTTCATTGAATCTCCTCTTTTCTACCATAAGAATTTTTTGTTGCTTCTCTTTCGATTCAAATATTTGATGAAGGCGCTTTCAATATTTTCTTGAAATTTTTGTGCTTACTATAAGATTGATGTGGAAACACTATTTGTTTAGTCAACAAACTAAAAGTAAGCACAAAATCAATCAGATTTTTCAATACTCAGAAAACTTGATTTAAAAGCCGTTTCACTTTCCAGTATATTAAACAGCTAGCGGAACGGCTTCCTTATTGCTTTGTTACTTACCGCGAGACGACGACAGCCTGTTCCTGTGCGACTAGGCAAAGCTCAGCTGCCTTGAATGCATGCTCTTGCGTCATAGCATTCTCAGTGCGATTGATACAGTCTTTGATGAATTCCCCGAAAAACGGATAGCCCACAGTCCCTGAAAGACTGTAATGCTTTTCGCCATCCTTGTTAACAAGATATAAGTGATCACCCGTTTCTTCACGCGCCACATCCAGATATTTGCGAATTTCGATGGTACCTTCTGTTCCGGTGATGAAAGTGCGGCCATCACCCCATGTCCGCAATCCGTCAGGCGTAAACCAATCGACTTTGAAAATTTGAGTGGCACCATTATCTCCAAGCAGCGTGGCATCTCCGTAATCCTCGAGCCCAGGATAGTCCGGATTATTGTAATTGCCGACTTTACTGTGCAGAACCTCCGCATCTTTACAGCCAGCATAATATAAAAATTGTTCAATCTGATGGCTGCCGATATCACAAAGGATTCCGCCGTACTGCTCTTTATCAAAAAACCAGTCCGGACGGCTTTCTGCATTCAAACGGTGTGGTCCGAAACCGGTCACTTGAATAACTCGGCCGATTGCACCGTCCTTAATAAGCTGTCCTGCAAAAACCGCACCTTCAACATGAAGACGTTCGCTGAAATAAACCATGTACTTCTTCCCGGTCTTTTTAACGACACGCTTCGTCTCCTCCAATTGGGCCATCGTGGTGAATGGTGTTTTATCCGTAAAATAATCTTTTCCGGATTCCATTACCCGGTTTCCAAGTGCACTGCGCTGCGAAGGAATGGCAGCTGCGGCGACCAGTTTCACTTCATGGTCGTCCAGAATCTGATCGAGCGATTCTGCTATTGCCACTTGTGGGAATTTCTCGACGAATTCTTCCACTTTTTTTGAGTCCGGATCATAAACCCATTTCAATGTCGCGCCTGCCTCCAGTAAGCCGTTGACCATTCCATAGATATGGCCATGATCAAGAGCGGCAGCCGCAATCGAAAATTCACCTTCCTTCACTACAGGATTCGGTTTTCCTTTCGGCGCATATGTCATTCCGTCTTTACTCATTTATTTCGACCTCCTGTCATTTAACCGTTGCCTCGAACCAGTCGGCATATCCGAGTTTACGTAAATTCTGCGCTGAAATTTCCAGACATTCGAACGGGTCGCGACCGTACGTATCATCCTGTTCCACTAGGAAATACTTTGCGCCGCTTGCAAGCCCTGCATCAATGACTGCCGGGATATTCATATTCCCTTCACCGACTTCCGCAAATTCAATTAAATTTGTAAATTTATTGAAGAACTTTGGCATATCCTTGAAATCTTCCTCATTCAAGTCTAATTGGCCAATGCGGTAGTCCTTTAGATGTAATAAAGAAATCCGGTCCTTATACTGAGTGATAATATCAACCGGATTTTCACCAGCGCGCTGAATCCAATGAATATCCAACTCGAAACCAAGCTTGGACGTATTGTTTTTAATCAAATCAAGAAGGTACTCACCATCAAATTTTTGGAACTCGACATGATGCGTGTGGTAGTATAGTTCGATTCCCTGTTCTGCCAGGCTATGCGCCATGCCTTCCGCTTTTGAGATAAACTGCATGATTTTGTCTTTGTTGCCCATAATCGTCAGCGGCAGCATGCCGATGCGGAGGAAATTACAGTCCAGTGTTTTGCAATCCTGAACAATTTTATTAAAGTCATCCGTCAATGTTTCGCCTGGCATTCCTGGCATTATCGGGTCCAGCGAAGCTGATAAAGCTGCTATTTCGATATTGAAATCCTGGCTGGCTCTTTTCAGCTCAGAGACATTATTTTCAGTCATTGGGATTTGCGAGACTTCCACTGCGCGATATCCCAGTTCATTAATTTTTCTCATCGTTTCGTAAACGCCGATTTCCTCGACTTTATCTTTCAGCATCATCATTTGTACGCCGATTTTCCCTTTTTTCATTGATATACCCCCATTGCAATCTGTTTTCTGCTAATGCTTGACTGACGGATGGCATCAATCATTTCCATTGATACTTGCGCATCTTTTGCTTTAATATAACCATCGGTATTGTGCCGGATGCATTCATAAAACTCATTGATCAATTTCACATGACTTGCGCCGTAATAAAATTTCATGCCCGGCAATTTCCGATCTTCTTCTAACTTCAGTTTCGTTCCGTCCACTAGTGTCTCGGTCAAAATGCTATCTTTAATTGTGAATTTACCTTTTTCAAATAGCAATTCGAGTTCCACTGATGAATTCTCCGCATTGGCATTCGTCGCAAATAATAGACCCTTCGCTCCATTTATAAATTCGATGCGGGCCGTTGCCGTATCTTCTACATCCAATCCATAATCCAGCAATTCATCGATGGAACCTTTGATTGTCTTAATTTCTCCACCGAACAATTGCATCAGATCTATCGTGTGAAGCGCCTGATTGATCATCACACCGCCACCCGCATACTTCATTTGGCCACGCCAAGGCTTGATGTCGTAATACTCTTTCGGACGGAACCAGGCGACAAGTCCTTTTATACCTAGAATCTTTCCATATTCCCCGCTTGCTGAAATCTCCAGCAGCTTTATAACTGTCTCATTCCTCCGGTTTTGTAGTGAAATCCCGATTTTGATATTTGGATTCAACGCTTCCAATTCAACCAACGATTTGCCTTCATTCGCATCCAGCGCCAACGGCTTTTCCTGAAAGACATGGATACCTTTTTCAACACATGCTTTTGTTGCCGTGTAATGAAGATGATGTGGCAGGCAAATATGGACGCAGTCTAGAGTTTCTTTTTCTAACATCTTATGGTAATCGGTGTAAAACACTGGCCCTTCGACTGTGCCTTCCATCTCCGGGTCGATATCACAAACTGCGGCAAGCTCGACATAGGGGTTGCTTTGAATGGCTGGAATATGTATTTTTGAAATATCTCCCAATCCGATGACTCCTATTTTCAGCATATGGATTCCCCCCTCTTTAAAAAAACAAATCAACACCGGCAATGGTGATGAGTTGTTTTTATTATTATTTTTGGATTAACAAGCTCTTTTCTTCTTCTATTTTTTTCGATAATTCAGCGAAGTACAGATTTTCATCTACCGGTAATTCAACTTCTTTGCCGAGCCAGCTTGATAGATGAATTGCGTTGGCTAATGCCACTCCATAGATTCCGTCGCTTCCTGGTGCGAGAAGTGGTGTACCATCCAGGACATTGTCCGCGAAATTTTTGAGTACGCTTGTGTGCTGTACTCCCCATTCGTCTTTGAATTCCAGCACTTCTTCATCATAGATGTCGTCTGCGCCACCCCCCATGAAAATTTTCATAACGTCCTGCATGTCCATGCTCGCACTCATTTCAGCTTCCGGACGTTTCAAACGTTTGATGGTCACTTTTTTGCTGTCGTCAACAATGATTTTTCCTTTGTCGCCGTGGATTTCAAAACGGTCCGTTCCCATGATGTCGTGAGTTGCTGTGATGAAGACGCCTGTTGCGCCATTGCCGTAATCGAACATTGCCGTCACTTCGTCTTCCACCGCGATGTTTCGTTGATAGCCGTATTTGACATTGGAATAGACTTTTTTCGGCATACCGGCGATCCATTGCATCAGATCCAGCTGATGCGGAGCCTGATTTACAAGCACACCGCCGCCTTCACCTTCCCAAGTTGCTCTCCAAGCGCTTTGATCATAATAGCCCTGAGGACGCCACCAAGTCGTGATAATCCAATTTGTGCGGCGGATGCTTCCAATCTCATCGTTATCGATGATTTCTTTAACTTTCTGATACAGTTCATTGGCGCGCTGATTGAACATGATGCCGAATGTCAGCTCTGGTTTAGTTGCTGCAAAATCATTTAGTTCCTTCACTTGTTTCGTGTAGACGCCAGCTGGTTTTTCCAATAAAGAATGAATGTCTCTCTTCAGCGCCTGGATCCCCATTTCAGGATGCAGGTAGTGCGGGACACAAGTGATGATAGCATCGACATTGCCGCTCTCCATCATGTCAATGTAGTCTTCATAGAACGGCACAGACGGATATTTTTCAGCCGCCAGTTCTTTTTTCGCCGAATCGATATCGCAGATTGCCCCGATTTCCATATTCGGTACTCTGCCCTCAGCGATAAAGCCTGCATAAGCGCCCCCTTGAGCTCCCAAACCGATAATTCCTAATCTCACTTTTTTCATATTCATTCTCCTCCCACGTATTTTATTCTCGATTTCGGTAAGCTTTTGCTGTCATCCCGACTTTTTCACGGAAATAACGGCTAAAATGAGAAATGCTTTCGAAACCGCTTTCATGCGCAATATTTTTTAAGGTCTTCTCAGGTTCGTTTTCCAACAATTGTTTGACTCGGTTCAAACGGCAACCCATCACATATTCCATGATTGTGAAGCCGGTCATCTCTTTGAAGACATGTGAAGTATACGATTTACTTAAGTTCAATGCATTCGCAATCGACTCAATCGACAATTTCATCTGGAAATTTCCTTGTATGAAAGAAGCGATATTCTCAGCATGCATTTCTTTTTCAGCTTTTTTGCTTGGAATTTTCAAGGAATGGACTTGGCCAAGCTGATTGACGGCAACCAGAATCTGCAGAAGCAGGATTTTCGTGTTTGCTTCTTTTCCGACACCTGTAAAGTCATTATTCCGTTGCACTTCTTCAAGGCGCTGTACCAGTTTTTCCAACTCTTTTGATTCTTCGTTCTCTTGTGTACGGATCAGGCAGTAATGCAATTTTTCGAAGACGGCCAGCAAATGCAAACCGTCCACTGCCTCTAAAGCCTTTTCCATCCATTGCGGTGAAAAATGGATTGTGCTGCGAACATACTCGCTGTCCGGCGATATATTCGGTTTGTGTAGAGCCATGCCATCCATTAACAGAATATCTCCTGGCTCAAGATCATAAATCTGGTCGTGAATCAAATAACGGCATGATCCGGCATGGAAAAAATAAATCTCATATTCTTGATGGGAATGGTAATCGATATAATCCCAGTATGTTTCCATCTTGTAATGCACCATAAGCGGCTGTTCTATTACTAATTTACCTTTCATATGAATCTACCCCCATTTTATATGATTCTCAGATAATTTCATTAGCTGAAAGTGCTTACATTGTTCATTAAATTATCTGAGAGTGCTTTATTAAAAGATTATTCAGATAATTATTTCAAAGCTTCCCTATTTTGTACAGTGCTTCCTTTTAAAAAACCGGATTGTCATTCGAAACTCCCTTATTTCGCTCGAAAATGTAATTTTTATAGGTGATGCCCTAACCTTAGCAAGCCTTTGTGGTATCCTTTAGTTATAGATAACTTCGACTGCAGTCACGGCCAAAAAGGCTTGGGCAAAATGATTAAGCAATGGAGGAAAATGATATGGTTACGGTAGACGGATCTTATATAAAACAGATAAACAGAGGTTTGATTCTGCAGCAAATCATCGAACATGGCATGATTTCCAGAGCCGACCTGTCAAAAAAGGTTGGCTTGAACAAAGCCACAATATCCGTGCAGGTAGCAGATCTGCTAGATGAAGAGCTGATTTATGAAATGCATCAGGAGCACCATAATGTAGGGAGACGTCCCGTCATGCTGTCATTAAACCGTCAAAATGGTTTTGCACTAGGCATCGATCTGGATCATAAGAATATCACATATATTCTTTCCGACTTACTCGGCTATCCTGTACATACTGAAATTATTCCGTTGGAGACTTCAAATTACGAAACCGTTGTGGAACTACTGGCTACGCAAATCATTAAATTTCAGGCTCAATGTTCGGACAGCCGCTACGGTTTAATCGGCGCAGTCATCGGCGTTCATGGCACTGTGGGAAAAAACGAGAAAGCTTTTTTTGTCCCTCAGCACCAATGGCGTGACAAGGACCTGAAAGTCGATCTCGAAAAAGAAACCGGTGTATCCGTGCTAATCGAGAACAATGCCAATGCATCGGCTTTTGCTGAAAAAGTCTTTAAATCCCAGGACAGCGAAAACCTTTTGTCTATTTCTATGTATTCTGGCATGGGACTTGGTATCATCATGGAAGGCGAACTTTTGAAAGGCTATAACGGATTTGCTGGCGAAATGGGCCATATGATTGTTGTTCCAGACGGTAAGCTCTGCACTTGCGGCAATAAAGGCTGCTGGGAAATGTATGCTTCAGAAGCAAGGTTCCTGCAGGATCTCGCCACTCTCAAAAACAAGAGCAATCTCAGTTACGAAGATGTGGAAAGCTGGCTTGCAGCTAAAGATCCGGTTATAATCCGAAAAATTAATGAATTCTTTAAATTTCTGGCAATTGGATTGAATAATATTATCAATCTTTATAACCCCGAAACAATTGTACTCAATAGCCAGGTGCTGAAAATGTATCCCGGCGCCATCGATCGCATTAAAAGCCTGTTGAAGTCTTCGGTCAGCCAGTACCGTGAATTGAAGCTTTCGGATCTTGGCAAAGATGCATGTGCGATGGGAGCATGTGCCCTTGCCATCAAGAGCTTTCTGAAAGTTCCCGAGCTGCGCTTAGATTTATCAAAAAATCATCTACCTGCAGATGATTGTGCGGGAACGATCATCTAAAAGAAGCGGCTGGGACATAGCCCAAAAATGCTATTTTTCTCTTTGAGAAAAATAGCATTTTTTTGCTGTTCGTTAAAAATTGATTTCCATTCCGGGACGCTTTCCACGAGCACGGCCTGAGCCTGTAGTCTCAGGCGTCGTGCTGTTTCCGTAGGAGTCGCCCTTCATTCCAATCAATTTTATAAAATATCTGTTTCTTAATAAGGTTTTTCCTCTTATTCAACAGTACTTCTTTTATGTCCCAGCCTATTCTCGTTGGTTATGAAACTTTCTCCATTATATGGAACCGTAACTTGCTCTTTTATACGGAAGAACTGCTGAGCGTTGTAATAGCAGATATTCGGGTAAGCATTTAAAAAGAGGTGTTCTTGATGCTATTGCATTGGCCATCACCTGCAAATGAGCTGTAACCGACCTGCATTGAATAAGTATTATACGGGTTTACTCTAACACTTTCTACTGTTCATCAATCTGCTTCCTATCCACAACGTATCTCCTGAGAATTTAAAAAGACCAAACATATTCATCAACTAAAATATGTTTGGCCCTTAAATTTATTTATTTTATTAATCTTAATGTACTTATTTTACAACGGCATATAGTTTTTTATAATTCCTGTCTTAACGCCTGCATTACTTCAATTTTCGTTGCTTTACGTGCCGGGCGCAAACCTGAAATCATCGCCACGCCGATACTGATCGCAGCAGCAATCACTACGAGCTGCCATGGGATCGCTGAGAATTGTACATTGTTGAATCCATCTTCTCCTGTTGCTGCCTTTAAAATAAGCGGCAATAGCGCATTCGATGCAAAGCTTACAATATATGAAATTGCAATTGCAAGAACTGTTCCAATAACTCCGATAAACGCACTTTCCATTAAAAACAGTCGTTGAATCAGTTTTGGGCTGGCTCCAATTGCTTTTAATACACCAATCTCACGCGTACGTTCTGTCACCGCCATTGTCATCGTATTGAAAATTCCGATGGATGCGATCAGTACTGCGATTGTTCCAACAAAAACAAGTCCTGCTTTCAACACTAGGAAAAAGACATTTAACTCATCCAGCTGTTCAGTAACGGAATACACACCGTAGCCTTTTCCGCGTAGCTCTTCTAAAATCGGCTTTACATATTCCAAGCTTTTTGCATAAATATCGAAGCGTTCAGAAAACAGCTGAAAATCGCTAGCTACCTCTACATCAGCAATTACTTGGCTATACATATCTTCAATTACTTCACGTTGCTCATCCATCATATAAATTCTGTTTTCAGTTGCCCATTCGTATGACGGCTTTGGCATAACACCGACAATCGTATACGTCATACGCTCTGACAGTACATCCGGCTGTTCATGTGTACTTAGAGCAATCTCCACTTCCTTGCCGATAAGCGACTCCTTGTACCCTTCTTCAGCACCGTCGTAATAAGTGCCTTCCGCTTCTGCTGCCTTTGATTTTTCCTCAATTAATTTGCGGTCCGCTTCATTCAATAATGATTGGCCGAAATGATAACCAACAATAATTTCTCTTTCGTTTTCAGGATATTTCCCTTCCGATAACGGTTTCGCTACCGATGCATAATCAGTAAAGTCCACTAAACGTATTGATGTAGACGTATCACGGTCCCCCATATAGCCTGCTACATTAGCATCCACACTTGTTGTTTTTAACACCGTTTGTACATTTTCTACTGCTTCAATATCTGCTACTTCCTCTTCAGTAAACAGCGCTTGGCTGCCAAGCACTTCAATTTGTGTCACCGTTTCACTCGATAGAATCTCATCTTCAATTGAATCCTGTAATCCAAAGCCGATTGAGGCAAGCACGATTAAAAACGCACAGCCCATTGTTGCGGCAAGTACTGTCATAAATACTCTCAGCTTATTTTTCTTAATATGCTGCATCACAAAATTTACCTGATCTTTAAATAGCATTGTGTTCCCCTTCTTTCACTAATTGACCGTCATGCATGCGGAAGCGCTTGTCCGCAATCATCGCTACTTCCTCATCATGCGTAATAATAATAAATGTTAAATCCAATTCGCGGTTCAGCTGCTGAATAAGCATTAAAATATCCTGCTCTGTCTCTGAATCGAGGCTTCCTGTCGGCTCATCGGCCAACAAAATCGGTGCATTGGTCACAAGGGCACGCGCAATACTAACCCGCTGTTGTTGCCCGCCTGATAGTTCATTCGGATAATGGTCCGTCACCTCAGTTAACCCGACCTTTTTCATGATCACTTCAACCCTTTTTCTGCGCTCAGATACGTTCATCCCTTGCAGTTTTAAAGGCAATTCAATATTTTCAAATGCCGTCAGACTTGGCATGAGCTGAAAGTTTTGAAAAATAAAGCCGAAGTTTTCTAAACGGAATTTTGCACTCTGAATTTCATTAAATGCCGCAATTTCCTGTGCGTTTACTACAATCGAACCGTGTTCCGGCTTCATAAAGCCTGCCAAAATCTGAAGCAGTGTTGATTTACCCGATCCGCTTTTCCCGACGACTGCCACGATTTCCCCCTTCTTAACATCAAATGATACATCTCTCAGTACCGGAACCTGTCTTTCCTTTCCGCGTTTACCGATGGAAAATGTATGTTGTAAGTTCGTTACTTTAATCATCATCGTTCACTCCTTTTCACTTAACTTCAGTGTAAAGGGCAAATCTTAATATTTAGAAAGGCTAAATATTAAGAAATTCTTAAGAAATCCTGAATACCCCCTTTAAATTTTTTCAGGACATGAAAAAAACCACAAGCACAGTTCCACCTGTGCTTGTGGTTGAATCTTTATTAGAAACCTACCATTTTTTGCTTTTCTAATGTTTTACCGTTGAAGCTCGTCACTTTTGAACGTGATACTGTAAATAGCTCATCATCAATATAAAGAAGACGCTGTACAACATTATACGAATCTTCATATTGTTCACCAGGACGTGCCTTTTCGATCATATCCGCTGCAAGCTCAATTCCTTTAGGTGTCACTTTGTAAATATGAGCACCTGTTCCTTCATATTTCAGCTGGTCTTCCTCATCTGTTGGCGAGTAAATCGTAACCGGGAAGCCGTAATAGTTTTGACGCGAATCTCTGAACAGTGCTTTATGGTCATACTGTACAGGTGAATAAGTACCGCGACCTCCTATTACAACCGCCTGCTGTTCTTTCGGGTTATTGAAATCCGTCACATCAAACAGGCTCAGTTTCATTCCTTTTGTATAGACAACCGGCTCTTTTGAACCTTCCTCCATCTTCACTTCCGTATCGTAACCAATACCTAACAAGTGATTTTCGCCAATTGGATGCAAGTAATTACTGAAGCCTGGAATTTTCAGCTCCCCTAACACTTTCGGCGCTGTCGGATTTTTCGTATCAATAACAAAGAGCGGGTCTGTTTCCTTAAATGTCACTAAATACGCTTTGTCTCCCATAAAGCGAGCAGAGTAAATGCGTTCCCCCTTCGCCAAATCCTTGACCGCACCTACTTGTTTTAAGTTTCCATCCAAAATGAAGAGATTGTTTTTCGAATTGGCTGTTGTTCCCCATGCACTGCCTTCTGTAGTAGCGATACGGACATGCCCATCATGCTCATCCATTGAGAATTGATTTAATACAGAACCAGGAACTTTACCTTGTGCTGTCATTTTCACCGCTGTTTTATCAATAGAAATTTTATAAATATTCGTTTCATCGTTTTGGCTCACCGGCATTGTACTAGATACCGTGTCTTCAAGAGATGTACTTTCCATTACTGGTCCGAAACGATAATGATTCATCGATGCAATATAGATTGCGTTTTCTGACATGTACAATTGCCCACTATTACCTAGGAAGCTCTCTGTTTTCCATGCGTTCGACTTTACATTGCTCATATCGATTGCTGAAACGATCAAATAATTCGGTTCATTGCTTTCAGGCAGCATGCGAATTTTATCAACCGGCATAACAGTTTCCTTTTCCCCATCGTACGTAGATGGACGAAGCTCTACATCCGGTGTTTCCTGCAGCAGCCAGTAGTTCGGCATACGACTTGATACAACATACAAATAGCTGCCTGTTTTACGGAGACTTGTAATATCCCCGTCATGCCCCACTTCGCGTACTAATGTAGGATTTTTAGCATCTTTCACATCATAGAAAGCAATTTTCGTAACAGATTTCCCGTCATAATACGGCTCTCTTTGTGTTTCCACATACTGTGTGTATCCGATAATTAATGTTTGATTATGCAGCATTAAATGCGATGGATAAATATCTTTGCCAACCTTTAAACGCTTTACTACACTCATAGTTTTAGCATCAACAATGACTACTTTATTGTCGACAATCGTATAAATCGAGTGGCCGTCCGTAATTGTAATGTCACCTTCTTCAATCCCTTCAACCTGGTTGTTTGTTGTAGAGTGACTCGGCCCACCACTGCCTGAATCTTTGTTTTCCATCGACATCGCCGATTCTTCAACCACCATATCATTAAAGCGACTCGATACCGCATTTTCTTGTGCTACAAACGCCCTGAAGTAATCTTTTAAATCTTCTGTTGTAGTAAGTTTTTCCACTTTCCTTACAACTTCAAGTGCTACTGACTGTTCCTGCTGCGACTTTGCATTTTTCGCGTATGCGGTTTGCTTAATTTCGAGTGTGTACTTCCCTACGCTAAGCCCTTCGACAGATAAAGCAGTCCCGGCTTTATCAACTGAAAAGTTCACTTTAGCGTTATTGCCGTTTTCATCGACAACTATAATGGACCCATCTGTTAAACTTTTTTCCCTAATTGGCTGCTTTAACGTAATTGAATACGTTTCCCCTTCGAATAAAATACC
The DNA here is from genome assembly GCF_023715405.1 of Solibacillus isronensis. Taxonomy (NCBI): domain Bacteria; kingdom Bacillati; phylum Bacillota; class Bacilli; order Caryophanales; family Caryophanaceae; genus Solibacillus; species Solibacillus isronensis. Next base: position 179,124 of record NZ_JAMBOC010000003.1, on the reverse strand, counting down.
TGTTGCCTGCACTTCCGTATTTTTAGCGAACATAAAATATCCGAGTGCCAAAACCGCTACAAGTGACGCGACAAGCCCTATACCGAAAAGTTTGCCGTTTTTCATGTAAACCCCTCCCTTTCCATACTTTGTATTGAATTAGACTGGAAAAGAGTGTAAAAGTTACAGAACTTTTAAAATTTTTATGACAGATATTTTCCATGGGTAAATTAAATGCTCATTCTAACCGTTCACATTATCGTAATATTTCTGACCAACTTATTACTTTACAGGTAAATCATTAATATTATAGAATACTAAAAGCAAAGTACTTCAATTAGAGTACTCGAATTAATGTTTGTATAAGAGAGGAAACAATACGTGAAATTTAAACAATTTTTAAAATCACAAGGAGCAATTGCTTCTATTTTTATGGGAATATTTTATGCGGTAGCGATGCTCGGAATCTTTTTACCTGGATATACAGCAATACCCGGCAATATGGATGAATTAAAAATTGCCATCGTAAATGACGACAAAGGCGAAGCTGGCAATCAGATTGCAGGTCAGCTAGGTGAAAGCTTACCATTTAAGACAATCGAAACAGACTTAACAAATAAACAGGCTCTGAAAGACTTAGAGCACAATGAACTTGCATTAGTTATTCATATCCCTGAAAACTTTTCGGCGGATGCACAGAGCGGTAAAGGTACTAACATTGATTTCACAGTAAATGAAGCTTCATCAACAATGGTTTCATCTTCTATGTCATCTGTAGTTACTCAGATTAATAGCGAATTAAGTGCAAATTTCTCACAGCAAACAGCTCAAGGCATTTTAATGAATTTTAACCTTCCTGAAGAACAGGCTGCTGAAATGGCTGCGCAAATCGAAAACAGCTACACTGGAAACTATGTCATTATGAATGATGTGCCAACGGGAATGCATAACAGTATGCTGCCAATGTTTTTAACAATGGCTTGTTATGTAGGTGCAATGATTGCAGGAATGCAGTTAGTCGGTTCATTTAAAGCGAGCCGTGGTAAAGCGAGCAAAACACGATTATTTATGTATGTACAATTGACTGCATTAATGATTGCAGTACTTTCAACTATTGCTTCATTAACTGTTGCCTTTTCAATTGCAGATGTCGACATGGCAGTATTGTTGCCTGTAGCCGGTCAGCAGATTTTATTGTATATGGCTGCATTTAATGTTTGTGCAATTCCAATATTTATCCTTGGTGAAGGCGGTATGATTCTTAACATTCCGATTCTGCTAATGCAAACATTGGCAAATGGCGCAACAATTCCACGTGATATGATGTACGCACCATATGAATGGTTCAGCTATATTACACCGATGTACCATTCGGTTCAATCATATTTAGCGATTATGTTCGGTTCGATCAGCCCTGGCCCTTACCTATGGGGATTAGCTGCAGTAGGTGTCGGAGCAATGCTTATTAATGTCCTTATTGTTTGGATCTTCCATAAGCCGCTGCCAGTTGATGCACCGGCTGAACAACCAGCTTCTTTAAAAAAAGCGGATGAAGTTATCGCATAACTTTGTTAAACTAAGGAAAAATACAACTCGTGCTATTTTCAGGCACGAGTTGTATTTATGTAGCGGAAATTAAAATGTATAAAGTATAGGAGAATACTATGTCCATCCAAATTTATATATTGAGCAAGTTAGCGAAAGAAAGCAGTTATCCATATAAACTAAAAAAAGAGCTGTCAGAACCGATTCCTTTTGATAAATTGGCGAACCTGACGGAAAGTAAGCTCTATTATCATTTCGAGTCTTTGACAAAACAAGGACTTATCGAGCCAACAGAGATTATTAAAGAAGATAACCGGCCGGATAAGCAAGTTTTCGCCATTACAGAACAGGGTCTTGCATTGCTTCCGAACAAAATTTATCAGCTTTTTGAAAAAGCCGATTCCCTTTCAGATACAATTGTAGGTTTAATGAATCTGGACTTTGTGGATCGTGCGAAAATCATTATAATTCTTGAAGAGAAATTAAAAAAGCTTGAAAAGAAAAGAGATTATATTACAAGTTTGAATATGCAAGTTAAGCTGGAAGGTTCTAAAAAAGAAGGTGGGGATTTTTTAACCGGCTATTTTACAAGTCGTTTTAATAATGAAGGTGAATGGATTTCTTCACTGATTGAAAAAGTACGAAATGGATCTATTTAAATAAGCCACGCATTCAGATGAATATATCATCAAAATGCGAGGCTTTTATTTGTATATTGGCATAAAAAACTTATCAATTTTTAAAGAAAAGTTTTAAAATAGGTGTTGTAATTTCTTCAAATGACAATGATTTCTTCCCTCGCCTGTTATACCACTTTCGAACGGTTTCAACTACCCCGATCGGCACGGATTTCCCGTCTATTAAATGATAGTATTGCTCATACCCTTTTTTTAAATGTTCCCATCGACAATCATTTCCTGACATCGTATACTCGGAAACATCGATTATTTTAGCTCTGCCGTTTTGCAGCAGTATATTTTTCAAATGAATATCACGCGGATTCAGGCCCTTACTGCGCGCATATTCTCTTGCTTCTTCGACATCATTTATCGCCTGTTCCGGAATATGGATGCCTTCAAGGATACATTCAAATAGCGTCTTCCCTTCCTCGTAACTTAATACGAGGCAATTGTCGTTCGAACCAAAACAGGTTGAAAAATAAGGCGAATTGCCTAACTTCCGGTAAACACTTTCTTCCACCATTACTTTGGCTGATTTATCTTTCGCATATAGTTTGAATGCATACGCCGGGGTGTGTTCGGACCAAAAAACTGCCGCGTCCGTCCCGATTCCTACACATTTCAAATTCTCTGCTTCACCAATAATCGTAACTGGCTCATTGTTCGGATTGGAAAATACATCTATTTTTGAGAGAGTTTCCATTACTTTTTCGAAGTCTTTTACCATATCATCTTTCCCTTCATCAGTGTTAAAAGAAAAATACAAGATCCAATTACTTTTAAAGGGATTCTATATCGCTCATAATAAAATTCGTCTTTTTATATTCACTATATGTTTATTTATTGAGTTTAACATTAAATACGCTAGTTCATGTAATTTACCCGCTTTGTTCAATATGTAAAAAGCCCTTCACACCATTATGTGAAGGACCTTACCTATTTATTAACTAAGGCATAATTATTTTTCACAATTTATTCCACAGGGGAAAGTTCACTCTCTGTTACCCATTTATGATGCGTTACTTCCTCACCTGTTTCAGTATCTTTATAGCTCACCATATATACGGTCGTTTGCTCAGCCGAATCGATTGTAGCGGTCGCACCATCCATTCCGTCCATATGTTCCGCATTTAATACGACATCTTCACCGGAATTGACTGGTGCTTCTCCAGCGTCTTCAAGCTCTTCATGAATAACCCATTTGTGATCTTCAACTGGCTCGCCACCAGTTGTTGGAGTATACGTAACCATATAAACAGTTGTATCAAATGCTCCGGTAATGGTTGCTGTTGCGTCATTCATACCGCCCATATGATCGGCATTAATTATTGCTTCGCTGCCAACTGGATATGTAGGGTTTTCCGCATTCGCCAATCCTTCAGGTACTTCACCTGAACTTGAATGGTCCATTTGGGCGTGTTCCATATTTGAATGATCCATTTCTTCTATAGAGTTTGACTCTTCTTCATTTCCACCACAAGCCGCTAAAACGAGCGCTGTACTTAAAACGAGCGCACCTGTTACTAATCTCTTTTTTTTCATCGCTGCATTTCTCCTTTTTTTAATTTTCTCCCCAATTTATTATACCCCTGCAAGGTATAAGATAACCTTACAATTTTTTAAGTATTATTTAGGATAGTTTACTGGACAAAATAACGGGAAAATTAAAGTGGACAATCTGTAATGAGGAGGAATAGACTATGTCACATGAGCAACATCAACAATTGCTGCAAACTTTACATGAATGTATGGAAGCATGCAACCACTGTTTTGACGCATGCTTAAAAGAGGATCACGTTCAGATGATGACCGAATGTATCCGTCTGGACAGAGAATGTGCAGATATTTGCAACTACTTGGAACAGGCAATTTCTAGAGGTACCCCGTTTATTTCCGAGCTGGCTGCCGTTTGTGCAAAAATTTGTGAAGCATGCGGAAATGAATGCAAAAAACATGATCATGACCATTGCCAAAAGTGTGCGGAAGCGTGCTTTAAATGTGCAGAAGCATGTAAAAAAGTTGCCTGAATATACGAAAAGTTGCTCCAGTTTCATTTACCAATGGAGCAACTTTTCTTTGTTTAAATATTAATTTCCGTTGAGCACTTTTCACAAATAAATTTGCCTTCCAGATTCAAATAAGCTTTGATTTCCGTAAACCCTTTTCGCTTCGGATAACGCATTTGAACCAATACTGATTCATCGTCTTTAATTTCATTATCACATTTCATGCATTTTGGAATGATTAGGACCACTCTATCCCCTCCCACTACTTTATACTTCAGTTACACTTGTTCTACCTTAGTATAAGAATATCCTTCCTGTTATTTTTTCCGAACAGGAAGCCAAATTTCACTGTAAGCATAACCTTTTTTATTTTCATCCATTTTAGTAAACGAAAAAGTTGGTGCTTGGATAATTTCATAATCGGAAGTAGGAAGCCATTCCGAGTATATTTTGGCCATTGTTTCTTGTAATGTGGCAGGAAACGGTCCTTCATTCGGAAATACCGCCCACGTACATGCTTCAACTCGCACTTTTTCTAATCGATCACTGACTTCAGTTTCAGTCGTTAAGACACCGATCATATGCGTTAACTGCCCTTCTTCTTTAAGGAAATTCTCATCAGCATGATAAGATGCATTCACAATTTCAAAGGGCTCTGTATTTTGCAGTGCGCGCATTTCTTTTCTTTGTTCTTCCGTTATGCTTTGGGCCAGCTTTACGATTTCCTGATTTACACCTTCAAACTGCATAGGTACACGTTTGCTTACCCCTGCTAAATTAAACGCTTGTTTATCTTCAATTCTCCATTCCATTGAAACTCCTCCTTTTACTGTAATAACGAATGTGAGTTTAGGAAATGACTTGCTTACTTTCTTTTTGATGACATCCGATGGTAAGCAATCACACCATTTTTTAAATGCTCTAGTAAAACCGTCGACTGACTGGTAACCGTATTTAAACGCAACATCTGTTACCTTTTCTCCATTTATTAAATCCTTATTTGCTTCCGATAGTTTTCTGTTTTTAACATACTCATTTAAAGTCATCCCTGAAAGGTGAAAAAATACTGTTCTAAAGTGGTAATCGGAAACCCCGGCATACTGTGCAATACTTTCGAGAGACAAGTCCTCGGTTAAATGTTCTTCAATATATTCAATCACCTGATTTAATTCTTTTGGCAACATATCCCTCCTTCATGGATACATATTAGCAAAGCAATTATAAAAACACTCGACATTTTCAGCTGAAATAAATCGTTAGAATTTGTACAAATAATGACGCTTGTTGTTTATTAGTGGAATTAAAAGGGTATTCACACTTATTAGTAAGATACTTAGCAAAAAAGATTGTAGAAATACATGAGAGGAGTTGATACGTAATATGCGGTTGGAAAAAAAGTTAATATTGATATTCAGTTTTATCGCGGCCTGCTTCTTATCAGCTTGTGCGGAGAAGGAAAAGCTTGCCGACGGATCTGAACTGATACATAAAGATCAGTTTGTTTTTGCTGCATCTGGCGAGTTTAAACCATTTAGTTATGTAAATAATGAGGACCTTACGATGTCAGGCTTTGATATCGAAGTTGGCGAAGCGATCGCAAAAGAACTCGGTCTTGAACCGGTTCAAAAGCGTATCAAGTTTAAAGGTATAGTAGAAGGAGTCAAGACTGGCCGTGCAGATGTAGCTGTTGCCAGCCACACGATTAATCCACAGCGAAGCAAACATGTTGCTTTCTCTACCCCCTATTATTATTCTGGACCGCAGATTTTTACCCGACCAGAAAGTGAAATCAAAACTGTTGATGATTTAGACGGAAAGGAAGTCGCTGTAGCTAAAGGATCAACCTATGCTGATACAGCCTCCAGGTATACCGATAATGTTAAAACCTATGACAGTGACATCACTGCTTTGCAGGCGTTAAACAGCGGTCGTCATGATGCGGTAATCACCGATTTTGTTACCGGGAAAAATGCTGCAAAAGAAGGGTTTAAAGTTGAAGGTCAGCAGTTAATTGAACGCAGTGAACAAGCGATTGTACTGCCTCAAGATAACCCTAACCTATTAAAGCGAGTTAACGAGGCGCTGGAAAAACTCCGGGAAGATGGAACACTTACTCGGATTAGCATGAAGTATTTTGGTGAGGACATTACAAAAAAACCTGAATAATTCAATCCTCTAAATAAGAAAGGACGTAGGTACAGTGCCAAGTTTTTCACATTTTCTAGAAGTACTAGTAGATACAAAAGATGTTTTCCTTAAAGCCATGCTCTTAACATTGGAGCTGACGGTTGTATCCATTTTAATCGGTATCGTCATCGGGCTTTTCTTTGCGTTAATGAAAATTTCTAAATTTAAAGTATTAGAACTCATTTCAGATATTTATGTCTTTTTAGTTCGCGGAACACCGCTAATAGTTCAAATCTTTATCCTCTACTTCGGACTAAGCGGAATTTTCCTTCTTCCCGATTTTTGGGCTGCATCACTTGCTTTGGCGCTTCATAATGGTGCATACATTTCTGAGATTCTTCGAGGTACTATCCAAGGAGTCGATAAAGGCCAGATGGAGGCAGGTCGCTCTTTAGGGATGACCAAAGTTCTGACATTAAGAAGAATTATTCTTCCGCAGGCATTCCGACGTGCCCTCCCGCCATTGGGCAACCAATTCATTATCGGTTTGAAAGATTCTTCGTTAGCCGCATTTATCTCGATGAATGAACTCTTTAATGTAGCGACAACGCTAGGATCTAATAACTTTGACGAAATGACCTATTTACTCATCGTAGCGATCTACTACTTAGTGTTAGTAGCATTATTAACATTCTTAGTAAACCGTTTCGAAAAGAGATTAGCAATTAGCGACAGGTAGGAGGCGTAAGTAATGGAAGCAAGAGAAATGATAAAAGTTAATCAATTAAATAAGTCATTTGGAGACTTACATGTATTAAAAAATATCGATATGACCGTTTTTGAAAGCGATGTTGTTTGTTTAATAGGCTCGAGTGGCTCAGGAAAAAGTACTCTCCTCCGCTGTCTGAACTTTTTAGAAAGAAAAGATAGCGGCACTATTACTATAGGGGGCAAAGAAGTCGACCCTAAAAATGATAACCTTAACAACATAAGGGAAAAGGTGGGAATGGTATTTCAACATTTCAACTTATTCCCCCACAAAACTGTTTTGGAAAATATTATTGAAGCCCCGGTAATGGTTAAGGGCATTGACAAAAAGGAAGCTACTTCTAAAGCAAAACATCTCCTTGAAAAAGTCGGCTTGGAAGATAAGGCCGATGTTTACCCTAATAAACTATCTGGTGGGCAAAAGCAACGGGTAGCAATTGCCAGAGCACTTGCAATGGAACCGGACATCATGCTTTTCGATGAACCGACATCAGCACTTGATCCAGAACTTGTCGGAGAGGTTTTAACAACGATGAAAGAATTGGCTCAAGAAGGAATGACAATGGTTGTTGTTACCCATGAAATGGGCTTCGCTAGAGAAGTCGCTGATTGGATTGTGTATATGCATGATGGAGAAATTATCGAGCGCGGTGACGCTGAACAGTTTTTCAACCACCCGAAAGAAGATCGAACAAAAGAATTTCTAAAGACGACAATGCTGAAATAAATGAACGAGGGTCCTGTCTAAATAGTAGGCAGGACCCTCGTTTTTATTATCGTATATGATTACACCGGATAAACGGTCTTATGATCAGCCAAGATGATACATTTACTTTCATCCTCTAAGAAACGCACATCCCCTTCTGATGAATAAAACCATGTTTTTTGATTCTGGTTATCTTCTTCTACATAAAAAATATTGAGTTCATCTCGGAATTCCAATAACATATTGGCGGTTTTATAGGCCATATTTATACGCTTAATATAGAAAATAAAAAAGCAGAACTATTATAAAGGTTCTGCAGAATTTTTTATTTATCTAGGCGAATATATGAAGATGTGTATTACTTCTATTATATAAGGGGAAATAGTCAGCTTGATACAGAACTGAAATGATCAATCCACTGTATCGTTAATAAATTAGGCAATGTGGATATTTCATGGTGAATCTGAATATATTTTCTACACTTTACAGTCGCAACACATTCAATATAAGAGTGGCTATCTTCTATCAATACTTTATAATTGCCTATATCGGGCAGCGAATAATTCGGTAATAAACCATTGTTTTTACAATATTTAGTTTGATAAAAGTCGCCCAAAAGGCTTGGCATTTCATTCAGTTTCCGTTCTTTTAAATGTTTTCGTATTAAAGATGAACTGATTTTTTGATTATTCCATTTCAGTTCTTCTACAACAGTCAGTCCTACTTGCTGTTCGGCCGCATACACTGCTAACGTTTCAACCGTACCACTGGCTTTTGTTCCATATGTGTAGTCAAAACCGCAAATTATCTCTTTTGCATTTAAACCTATAATATAATCATTTAAGAAATCGTTAGCTTCAACTTTTGCTAATTTTTTTGTAAACTCTACAATATAAAAAATGTCTACTCCAAGATTTTTAAGTTTTTCAATCTTTTGATCTAGTGGTTCGAGATAGGAAACTTCTACGTCAGAAAATATCACACTTTTAGGATGCGGAAAAAAAGAGAGAACCGCCAATGATAGATTCTGTGCATTTGCTTTTTCTTTAGCTGTTTGTATTACTTTTTGATGCCCTAAGTGCACACCATCAAAATAACCAAGTGCCATTGCAACATTGGGAGCTTGTTGTTTAATCTCTTGTAAGTTATTAGCATTCACATAGACTACCTTCATGCGATTCTCTCCTTTTTCTTATCTTGTTAGATTTTGTGCTACTTCATAAATTAAATCTTCTTGACCACCGACTGCTTTCATCTGTCCAATTTTCATTAAAAGATCCCGCTCATCGACACCGAATTGTTTTGCGGCCTTTTGTGCATGTAACAGGAAGCTTGAATAAACACCTGCATACCCTAAAGTTAAACTACTACTAGTTATTTCTTGCGGTTGTTGCATGAGCGGTGCAATTACATCATTTGCTAAATCCATTAATTTATACAAATCAATACCCGTCTCATAACCTAGTCGTTCTAAAACCGCTACCATCACTTCTGTTTGCGTATTACCTGCACCAGCACCTAATGCACGAAGACTTCCATCAACATAAGTTGCTCCAGCTTCTACCGCTGCAACTGTGTTCGCCATTGCCATCGATAAATTATTATGGGCATGAAAACCAATATCACACTGTAAATTTTGCTTAAGCGCCTTAATTTTTTCCGTTACATCATTAGGCAACATCGCTCCTGCAGAATCCGTTACATACACAATTTCTGCTCCATAGCTTTCAAATAACTTTGCTTGCTCTACAACTTTTTCAACACTTGCCATATGGCTCATCATTAAAAATCCGGCAGTTTTCAATCCTAGGTTCCGTGCTAGTTCGATATGTTGTGCCGCTACATCTGCTTCGGTTACATGAGTTGCTACACGAACCATTTTCGCTCCTAATTTTGATGCATTTTCCAAATCTTTTTTTGTACCGATTCCCGGAATCAATAACACGGCAACTTCTGAAGTCGTACACTCTGAAACAGCAACTTCAATAAGCTTCAGTTCATCTGTTGTAGACAAACCGTACTGTAATGAAGAGCCTCCTAAACCATCTCCATGTGAAACCTCAAAGTAGCGAACACCCGCTGCATTTAAACCTTTTGCTGCAGCCCGGACCTGTTCTTCTGTAAATGAGTGACGCACAGAATGACTTCCATCTCTTAATGATACATCTAATATATTTAAGGTCATAAGATGACCTCCTTTTCACGTTGTAAATGGTGACGTGCCATTTCATTGCCAACTTGTACTGCGGCTGCCGTCATAATGTCCAAGTTACCAGCGTATGCAGGCAAATAGTCAGCTGCACCATTTACTTCAACAAATACAGATATTTTTTTGCCTTCAAAAATTGGTAATGCTTTTAATGTATATCCCGGTACATAAGACTGTACTTCCTTTACCATTTCCAGAATCGATTTTAGAATTGCTTCTTCATGGCCTTCTTTTTCTACTAAAACATGAATTGCATCACGCATAATAATCGGCGGTTCTGCAGGGTTTAATATGATAATGGCTTTTCCTCTTTTAGCGCCTCCAACTACTTCAATTGCTTTTGATGTTGTACTTGTGAATTCATCAATATTTGCTCTTGTACCTGGACCTGCAGAAAGGCTCGCAATCGTTGCGACAATTTCTGCATAGTCTACCGTTACAATACGGCTGATAGCATGAATTATCGGAATAGTAGCTTGACCGCCGCAAGTAACCATATTCACATTTGATTTTTCGATGTGTTCTTTTAAATTTACTGGCGGAACAGTAAATGGTCCAATTGCAGCTGGTGTTAAATCGATCACTTTCTTACCTTTAGCCGTTAATAAATCGCTATTATGCTTATGGGCATATGCACTTGTTGCATCATATACGATATCAACTAATTCAAGGCGTTCCATTAAGCCTTCAATTCCATTTGAAATAATATTGTAACCGCGATTTTCCGCACGTTTTAATCCATCAGATTCCGGATCGATTCCTACCATAACACTCATTTCCAATAATGGACTGCGCTCAATTTTATACATCAAATCTGTTCCGATATTTCCAGATCCCAGAATTCCTACTTTGAGTTTTTTCATTTTTTCACCACTTCCTTCGAAATGATAGCGTTTACTTTTCCAAGTACACCAAAATCAGCCTCGAATTCATCGCCTGCTTCGAAGGGAACAGCTTTCGACAAAGCTCCTGATAAAACAAACATGCCTGGCTTAACAGAAATATCATATTCACTCAGTTCATTTGCTAACCATACTACTGCATTGAGCGGATTTCCTAATACAGCCGAACTTGTAGCTTCATCTAGAAATTTTCCATTTTTCTTTACAACCATTCGTATATTTGCAATATCCTCTATATCTTCAAGCAAAGTACGCTTTTTCCCTAAAATTGCTCCTGCCGATGAACCATTATCTGCTACTGTATCTTCAAATTTTATTTTCCAGTCTGCAATACGGCTATCGATTACTTCTATTGCTGGTACAACATAAGAGGTTGCATCAATTACATCTTGCACCGTCACATTCGGTCCTTTTAATTCTTTATTTAAAATAAAAGCAACCTCAAACTCTACTTTTGGCTGAATAAATGAGTCAGTAGATAAACCTTCGAACTCATCATAAAGCATCGTATCTAGAATAAAACCGTAATCTGGCGTATAGACATTTAACATTTCCTGCATTGCTTTACTTGTTAGACCAATTTTCAGTCCTTCTATCTTCGCGCCGTCGTTAACTTTTTGGCGAATTTGCGTTAATTGTACCGAATACGCATCAGCCACTGTAATATTTCCATAAGTTTCCGTTAATGGTGCAATCGGCTGTTTTGTATGTTCAGCCTCTGCCAATGCTTTAGCCATTGTTTGTATATTCATAGATTACTCCCCCTTTATGACTCTACCGTTTCCAATTCAGTTAGTTTGCGATACTTGCCACCAAAGAATAACAAAGGATCTTTTTCTTCAAGGCGTAAATCTACTACTTTACCGATGAATAATGTATGGTCCCCTTCAACGTGCTCCGATACAACTTCACATGTGAGTTGAGCAATAGCTCCTTTCAATACCGGTTGCTCAGCTAATATTTCAAATTCAACTGCTTCTCCCGGTCTGCCGGCAAAATGGCGTGAATAATGCTCTTGATCTTCAGCTAATATGTTTACTGTATATTTTTTCGATTGTGATACTTTCTCTAAAAATTTCGCCTTCTCACCAATTGAAATTACAACAAGCTTTGGGCTCAATGAAACTGACATGAAACCGTTCGCTGTCATACCATGAATTTCTCCATCATTTTCTGTCAATAAAACTGTTACACCTGTAGCAAACTTCCCCATTGCATCTCTAAATAGACGATCATCCATCTCCATTCCTCCATCCATAACTGATTAATTCAATCATAAAGGAGTCAATTTAAAATTATCATTACGTTTTTTATTGAAAATTCTGATAAAAACAATAAAAATTACATGTTACTCCATTTGTAAGGTTTATGGATAATTTTAGTTTAAATTTCAGCTTTATCAGTATTTGATGCGTTCATTAATCGAGAAAATATTATTCATTTTTCTCTAAAAATTGTTTCTTATTTTCTCGAAAATACATTTCGGCGTTATTTTTTATCTTGTAAAACTATTTTTTTTCAAATAAAATTCTTTTCATGAAAGGTTCGGATCCGGATTTTTCTTTCGGACACATATAGAGGTGCCCGAAAATTTTGAAGAAAGTACAAGCATTTGAAGTGTTTTGTAAACGCTATCACTTGTCTAGTATTAACCGGAAAGATGAAAATGACCTCATTTTTAGTTCAATATGAGGGCGAATGGAGGTGGGAAATTATCCTAGCAGTTTATCGGATTTACTAGTGTTTTGTCTGTTAACAAGGTGATGGAAAATAAGACAATACAAGGGGGATTTAACATGCGTTGGGTTGTATTAGGATTTTTATTCTTACTCTCTGTTTTAAACTATACGGATAAATCTGTTCTAGGATTAGCTGCGGAACCAATAATGTCCGAGCTAAATTTAACATACGATCAGTTTGGACTAGTCGGAAGCAGCTTCTTTGCTGCATATGCTATCGGAAGTATTGTTTTAGGTACATTAACGTATCGCTTCAACTCGAAATACCTTCTAATGATGATTGCTGCTGGATGGACGGTTTCATTAGCAAGTGCTTATTTTGTAGAAACATTAACACAATTAGTTATTCTTCGTGTTGTTTTAGGTTTCTTTGAAGGTAGTACGCTTAGTATGTGTCTCGTCCATCTTGCACGATGGTTTAATAGTTCACAACGAGGGCTCGCTACTGCTATTATGACTTCTGGTACAACAGTTGGTACGTATTTAGCTGCACCCCTGTTAGTTATGGGGATTACAAACTTTGGCTGGCAACATACATTCGCATTGTTGGGGGTAGCAAGCTTGATATGGGCAATCTCCTTCTTCTTTATGAGAGACGAGCCAAAGCAACCATTAGTAGAAGATGTTAAATCTTTAGCTTCAAACAAAGAAGTACCATTCAAACATATTTTGAAAGTATTCATTAACCCTTATGTATTATCAATTTTAGTTGTAGGTTTCGTATCAATGTGGATCACTACTTGGGTGCTTACTTGGGCACCTACTTACCTGACTCAGATTGTTGGCCTTAAGCCGCAAGATATGAGTCTAATATTCGCTGGGATGGGTATTGCAGGGACAATATTTGCAATTTGCGCAGGTAAATTTACAGACTTTTTATTTAAGAGAAACAAAAGTCTCATTAAATCATATGACCGTGTATTAGTTACCGTATTAATTGTTGGTGCAGCTGCATATGCGATGACAACTATTGTATCTTCTCCCATTTTAGCATGCGTTTTCTTAGGCATTGGTTTAATTATGAATACAAGTTTACTGCCATTGAATGCTGCGATTAAGACACTAATCATTCCGAAAAATTTAGTAGGATCTATAACTGGTATTTCATTGTCTATCTCTAGTATGGCAGGAATCATAGGACCTTGGATAACTGGCTACTTAATTACAATTGCAGGGGATGATGTCCGCTCTGGCTTTAATGCAGGGGTAATTGTTATCGTTAGTTTATATGTTGCAACTGCAATCGTGCTGCTAGCTACACGTAAATTAAAAATTACAGCTACCGAAAAAGAAAATGAAAGCCGAATTGCTGAAGAACAGGCAAAATTGGAAGTCGCTATAGATCAATAAAGTATTCTAGACATATCAGATAAAAAAAGACTGTAAATAAACTCAAAAATGAGTTTCATTTACAGTCTTTTTTACTGAACAGTTACTAAATAATTGATTTCGTTTTTATCGTTCAAATTCTTCAAAATTCAAGGAATCTGACAGTATTAAAGCCTGAATGACTAATAAAGTATAGGCTGCAGTTGAAGCATTTTTCAGGGAAATTTGTAGTTGATCCTCGATTTGTTTTATACGATATTGAATACCACCAATCGATAATGCCAATTCATCCATTGTTTCCTTTAAGCGTTGACTGTTTAATAAATAAACGTAAAGAGTATGCAATAATTCCTTTTTGCGGGAATCCTCAAAATTATATAACTCTTTCAACGTCTTTTTCGCCATTTCATGTAACTGCTCAACGCTCATATGTTTTACAATATCACCAAGCATTCCTAAATGCTCGTATGTTGTTAGTAGCTTTTGGTTTGGGAAGCGCTGTGCTGTACGTGCTTCTTGCAAAGAGCCTTCGAAATCTTTAAAGTTACTGAATGTTCTACTAAGACCTATTGAGTATTTATACTCACTATTTTGTTTTTCCATTTTATTAAATATTTTTGTTATTTTCTTTTCCCAGCCCTGCTTGTCACTACTTAGCGAATTGAGGATTGCAATATCTTCTCCAAGCACTGCAAAAATACAAGGCAAATCCCACTCTTTTGCCAGCATTGACAGCTGTGTTAGCTGATCATGAATGTCAATAATCTCATTGTTTTTCTTTTTCTTTTTTACACTAATAATCCCTGTTGAAAATGGTGGCTGAAATTTAAAGGGTAAGAATTTATAGTAAGATTCAATATCCTTAATATTACGATTGTGGATTAAGCGTTCCAATAACGAACTGCGCATACGTTGCTGTTCTTCAAACTGTGCCTCTTCGTATAAAATGCATAATGCTACAACTGTGGAAATACGTTCTAAAAATAAATGGTCATTCTCCTCTATATGATTTTCACCAAAGTAAAAAAGTGAACAAGTAGCATAGTTTCTTTTATTTATCAGAACAGGCGCTGTCAGCTTCCAGTATTGATCCCCTTTATACTGTGAAATATTGTGTTTACTATTGAACTCCGATAATTTCACCTTATCTTTTTTTATTGAAAGTTTCTGTTCTTCATTAAAACCTATTTCGCATAACGGATTACCGTGAATATCTTCAATTAAAATCGGAATGTTCAACAAGTCATAAGCAGTCTCTATAATTTCATTCAATGAATGTTTTTCAGTTACTTTTTGCGTGAGTTGACCGTGAAACTTTGATATTTTTTCAAGCACTTGTTTATGATGCAGAAGTGAATCATATGTCATTTCGAGCTCTGATAAAATATTATCATTTTGATAAAGGTTGATCAGTTCTTCTTCCTCTTCCATCCAGTCACGTTCCAGACGAACTTTAAATTCACAGCATGAATCCCCCTTTGCTACGCACTTATATTCAATAGCAATAATTGACTCCCCAAATTCATATGTCAATGCACCACTTGCAAAACCGCATAGCATATGACAAACACATTCATCTGCCAGACCGTAATTTTTAAGATGCAGTGCTGCTTCAAATGATTCTACCCATTGTCCCCATGTATTATTACATTCAATCGTGCCGTCCGGGTGAGCTATAATTTCCCCCATGAAAATAACATCTTTAACATGACCTAAGCGCGAATGTCTTTTACCGACAAGATCTTTGGAACCTTTATTTTGAAGAGTATTTTTTGCAGATTCCATCCCAAATTCTTTGCCAAAACGGAATAAAAAGCCTTTCGTTTTATGGGAACCAATATTGTTAACTAAATTGTTTTTTAATGTGTGGAAGGCATTTGCCGACATTAAAATATCTTTTGTTTTACTAGAATCGAATGCAATTTCACTCATTAAATTCACTTCCCCTTTGATTTTCTATTCCCCATATTACAAAAATAAAATTTGTTTTTCAATAAATTTTAAAGATTCTCACTATTCATTCAATAAAAATCACTATAACTTTTAAATTTTTTTACAGGTATACTCAAAGCAGAAAATACTACTTATCATCACAAGGGGGTAAAACAATGACAATTTTTGAAGGATTTCATAATAGTTACGTATTAGCAAATGGTGTACGTACGCACTATTCTTGGGCCGGAACAGAAGGACCAGCAGTGATATTACTACACGGAGCAGGACCGGGGGCTTGTGGCGCAGCCGGATGGCGTTTTATGCTGCCAGCTCTGGCAAAAGCAGGGTTCCGCGCATATGCAATCGATCAATTATCAATGGGGTTCACAGATGTACGCCCTCATGCATGGCCTGTAAACGGACATCAAAGTTTAGTAGATCATGTACATGATTTTATTGAAGCCCTATGTCTGGATGAAGTATCACTTGTCGGTAACTCACAAGGAGCTTACATTGCAGCTAAATATGCAATCGACCATCCTGAAAAGGTAAATAAAGTAGTTTATATCGGCAGTAATACCATTTATCAGGCAATGCAAGAAGTACCTGAAAGAAAGCTCCGTTCATTCTTGGAAGTAATTGGATACGATTATACAGAAGAATCGTTACGAAAATTTATGTATCGTAATTCAAATGAAGACACAGTCGTTCCGGAAGAGTTGATTCAGCTCCGTCATCAAGCCGCAACCCGCCCAGGTGTACGAGAATCTAATCAAGCATTTGACGCATACTTGGCAAGAATGAATGAGGAACCAAAACTTTGGGATCGCTACTGCATAAAAGATTCGTTACCAAAATTAAAAGTCCCTGGCTTATTTATCTGGGGGAACCAAGATGCTGTTGCACCAGTTGAGACAGGATATAAACTCGAAAAATTGTTACCTAATATTAAATTTGAATATATTGAAAACTGCGGTCACCAGGCACAAACTGACCAACCAGAAATCGTTAACAAACTTGTTATAGATTTTTTAGCAGTTGAAAAAGGACAAAAGGTTACAGCCCAATAAACTATTTTTGAAAGGAATGATTAAATGGTTACCGTAGTTGAAAATAAAGACCTTTATGAAGAAATAATTCAAAAAGCAAAGCGTATTGGTGAAGTTGCAGAGCTAGAAGCAATTGAAGCCGATCACAACTCGACAATTTCTCCCCGCATAGCTGATATTATCCGGGAGGAGGAAATTCACCGTTTAATTTTGCCTAAAGAATTTGGCTATCCACAACTTGATTGGCGCACATTCGTTGATATGGTAAGTACAGTTGGTTACCACAATCTTTCAGCTGCATGGTTAACGTACTTTTTCTCAGCTCATAACGCTTGGGTGTGCTATTACCCAAAACACATTCGTGATGAAGTCATTAATCAGGGAGGTTTTGTAGCAGACGTATTTGCCCCAATAGGCAAAGTAGAAAAAGCGGAAGACGGTTATCTCGTTTCCGGCAAGTATAATTTTGTAAGCGGTATCAACTATTGTGATTGGGTTGGCGTTGGCGCAATGATGAAATTTGATGACAGTGAAAAACCAGAACGTGTAGGGATTTTACTGAAAGTTTCTGACTTGGAAGTTGTAAAAACGTGGGATTCACTTGGTCTTCGCGGATCAGGCAGCAACACATTAATCGTCGATAACATTTTTGTGAAACCTGATGCCATTTTACGTTTCAGCAAAATTATTGAAAATAGCCAGCCACCATATGAAGATTTTGACCAGAATTATTTATACTACAATACACCATTCTACCCTGGATTCTATGTAGGTTTTGCAGCGATGGCTGTCGGTGGTGCCGAGCGTGTGCTTGATGAATTTGAAAAACATACAGCGGGACGCGTACGCTTTTCAGGTGTAAATGAAAAAGAGTCCCCTACCAGCCAACGTGTGCTTTCAGAGCTAAAGCTTGAATTGCTTTCTGCCAAAACACTATTAAATGAATATATCAATATGATGCAAACGGATAAAGGTGGTTCCTACGAAGGGGCTAAATATAAAGCGATTCGTGCAAAAGTTATCGATAAATGTACACAGATCGGTGTAAAGTCACTACTTACATTAGGCGGTCATGCGTTATTAAAAGGTCATCCGGTAGAACTATTTACTCGTGACTTGATGGCGATTGCGACCCACATTACTTCTCTCTATGAAGATGGAATTTTAGGTTACGGCAGGCACTTATTCGGTGTTAATACAAATATTCAAGGTTAATAGCAGGATTGAAAAAGAAAAGATTCAGATGACCTTTTAAAAAAACTAATATCCTATGAGGTGAATATAAATGGAAAAATTTCTTTACGCACCGGAAATCGCAAAATTAGGGCACGTTGCTTTAGTATCAGAAGACCTTGAAAAATCTTTATGGTTCTTCCGTGACACAATTGGTCTGGAAGAAACAGAAGTTGTAGATGGTGTACACTATTTGCGGGCTTGGGGTGATTTCGAACATCATACATTGTCAATTACAGCCGGTGAGACATCTTATATCGATCATATCGGCTGGCGTACAAAACGACGCGAGGATGTAGCAACATTTGCCCAGTTATTAGAAGATGCAGGTACTGAAGTACGCTGGATAAAAGCCGGTGAAGAGGTTGCACAAGGTGAAGCCATCCGCTTTGAACTACCAAGCGGCCACCGTTTTGAACTTTACTATGATATGGAAAAGACGCCTGCGGATGAATCACGAAAATCCGTACTTAAAAACCAAACGTATAAATCTTGGGCTAAAGGGGTTTCCCCTCGTCGAATCGATCACGTAAATTTGCAAACTTCTCACGACAATGCTGAAATTGTGCAATATTTAAAAGAAGCATTAGGTTTTAATTTGCGCGAATATTTCGTCAATCCAGATGATGTGCAGGTTGCAAGCTGGTTATCGGTAACAAACTTAGTGCATGACGTTGCAGTTATGTCTACCCCACGTTCAAAAGAGCCAAATGAAATGCACCATATTGCTTACTGGTTAGACAATGCTCAAGACTTGCTGCGCGCTGCCGATATTTTATGCGAAGCTGACGTACAATTCGTAGGTCCAGGGAAACATGGGATTTCACAAGCAATGTATATTTACGTAAAAGATCCAGGAAGTGGTTTACGCCTAGAAATCTTCACAAACGGCTACTTAATCTTCGAACCAGACTGGGAACCAGTAAAATGGACATATGAAGAATACCTTAAAAACGGTTCCGCATATTGGGGAGACCGCCGTCGCGACGATGTTGATCGTGAGGCACAAGTAAAAGAATTAGCGAAATCATAATAACTGTACCACCAGTATTCATAATGATGAAAGCTGGTGGTTTCTTAATAATAATCATAGCTATGTATACTGCTATAGAAAGGGGTGTTACTGTTGAAGGCAATGCTAAAGGTGTTAATTTTATCTTTAATTGGGGGTTATATTTTTAAACTGTTACACATCCCTATTCCATGGATGCTCGGTCCAATAGTTATCGTCATGTTAGCACAATTCATTTATAAAGGACCGCTCAAATGGTCTGGTCAGATGCGAGATGCAGGTGTCGTCATTGTAGGTACCGTGATTGGTATACAATTTAACACTAATCTATTCGGCATGATAGGTTCTATTATATTTTATATGTTACTATTAAACGTTATTTTAATAGGCGGCTCAATCTGTATTGCTTATTTAACAAGCAGATGGGCAAAAATTCCAATAAAAGCTGCGATTCTGGGAGCTATTCCGGGAGGTTTAGGTCAGATTGTTATATTTGCTGAAGAAGAAAAGGTTGAGGAAATCGGCATTATCTCTTATTTTCAAGTAATCCGGCTATTATTGGTCGTTGTATTTGTTCCATTTATCGTTGCTGGTCAGGTAATAAGTAAACCTTCCGCAGATGCTAAGCTAACAATCAGTTTAGTATTGTTAATTATCCTGGCATGGGCATGTTCCCATTTAACGAAACGTATTCATTTACCCGTTGCATTTTTCATTACACCAATTATTTTATTAATTACACTGCAACTCACTACACCACTTGTTATGCCACAAATACCAGGTGTTGTTATGGATGTTGCTCAACTTCTCATTGGTGCACATATTGGTTTAATGCTCAAGCCACATATGATAAAGCTGCCAGTACGTGTACTTGCAGGTGGCATTTTCAGCGCATTTGCACTAATTGCGCTAACATTCGGATCAAGTTTCTTGATGTCCTTGGCATTGGATACAACATTTCCCACAAGTTTCTTAAGCACAGCTCCTGGTGGTTTAGATCAAATGGTGTTATTAGCTGATGCTGTTAATGCGGAAGTCTCGCTTGTTTCAATGTTTCAAACCTTTAGACTACTCTTCATATTTTTATTAATCATGCCTTTAATGAAAATATTTTTCCGGTGGCGAGAGAAAAAAGAAATTGCTTACAATCAAGAAAACGGTGTCGTTAAGTATTAATTATAATAGAAGAAACTATACCTTATTTAATGAAGGACTGACGCACGAACCCGTTACACCGGTATGGAATTTGGGTGTACAGGAAATAATAAACCCTTTCCTGCACATCCAAATCAAAGCTTCATACAAGTCATTAAATTTGACGAGCCTTCCCGGAAAATCGGAAAAGTCAATTACAACAATATTGACACTCCCCCACTCTTTTTTATTGAAATCCTCTATTACGGCTCTGTTCCTCAAAATAATTTTTATGCAAATTTTTCTCTACCAATTCTTCATTTCTTCAATCTTCATTTTTATTAATTTCCCGTTCATTTATCGGCTGAACAGGACGGTGGTTGTCCGGGAAAATTTGCTGGAATGCCTTTATTTGTGCTTTTGACATTTCAATCGGCTGCTCAAAAATAATCCACTGTACTTCTTCTGTACACGGAGGTGTCGTTAATGAACCAGAGTATTGGAACGTCGTTTCATTTTCTGGCAATAGAGCTTGTAAATCAATTACATGCTTTTCGGAATCACCTTTTACCGCTTTATCTGTCGGCAATCCATTCCACATTGAAGCAAGCAGTTTGTTTTCATTTCCTTCTTGAATCATCAACCCAATAACAGCCAGTTTTCCATTCTCGTCACTATGTACTAGATGCAGTTCCATATCATAGTTTTGACCGTTAAACTGGTGCTCGCTCGGTGTATGGAAATGAAATTGTGAAAGCTTGTACTCATTATTTTCAATGATAATGTGATTGCTTTCTGTTGTGGCATTCGCCTGTATCGTATGACCATTATTTTCGAGTGTAAAAGGTGTTGACTCATAGTGAATCTCACTCTCACCTTTTGATTTTCCATCTGCTTTCACTTCGGGAAACTCAACATTAATCGGCGATTGTTCGCTTCCATTCACACATGTTAAATTGCTGGGATCGAGTTCTCCCCAGCGTTCAGGTCCAGTCGATTCCTCATAAGACCAGTCACTCTGATTAGTACTTGTTGTAATTACTTCTTTTTCTTCACTTTTTTGTTCCGCGCATGCAGCAAGCATCAAACTTGAGAACATCGCTAAAAATAAGTATCCAAGTTTCTTCATCTTCTGTAGCCCCTCTTATCTCTAGAATAATAAAATTATTCCATATATAATTATTTTATCCAAATAAATATACTGGAATATTAAAATTCGGTTAATATAACCTATTCCTTTATCCATATATAGAATCATAATCTAAACTTCTTTTAGTCATTTATACTTCATTTAGCATTCGCTCTTTCAGCTTATTTATAACTTAGAATGCAAATTTGCTTCATAAAAAAAGAGCATGCTCAGTATACTAAGCTCGCCCTTTTCAACCTATAAATGCATATAAACGTTCCTTGTTGGAGTCATTATTAAATATTTAAAAGCACCACTCGAGAGGTGAGCCATTCGCATAATTCATAAAATAAATTGTAGTATCACCCACTCTGTCCACCCATTCAGTATGCACGGTAGATCCTCTGAAAAATAGATCTGTTACATCAAGAAATTCCTTAGCCAGACCTCTAAAATCTTCTTCATTTTCATCAGTTAAAGGTTCACTAAAGTTCCATTCCAGAAACTTTTCAACAGTACCTCTTAAGAGAAAGTTCGCATATGTGTATTGCGAGCTAATTTGATCTTCCAATTCGTTTACCCGGTCTTGTGCCGGATGTGCAAACCAAATTACACCACATAAAACGACCGCGCCCAGCACTCCCTTACTAATCTTCCAATTAATCATTCCTATCACTCTCCACTAAAACTAAAGCAACTGCCTTAATTCCTCCGTCATTTCCTCCACCAGTTCCGGTCTTCCATGAAACTGTGCAGGAGTATTTTGAAATAGCTCCACCTGCCAGCCGTTGTTCTTTTTCACAGCGACTAGTGTTTGATGGACGTTTACGGTAGGCTCAATATCTGATTTTCCAGAAGGAATCATTCCCGCAATCGCATGGAGAATAGCCGCATCTGTTCCTAGCGACCGTATCTCTTTAATTTTTGTTATATAGGGAGCGGTTGGATGCTCTTCAAAGATAGGGTTAAGATGCGCTAAAATTTCTTCTTTGCCAATTAGCTTACTACCATCAAATCCAATTTGGACTCCCTGTTCTGCAAATTGATCAGACATCCCTTTGGCGTCACGTCTATTCCAGGCATCAATCAGTTTATTATAAAGGTCTTCAACTTCAGTATTCATATTAATTTCTCCTCTTGGATTTTACTGACAAAGCTGCACATTTAATACCATTCGCACTGTTTTTAACGTATAGCCCTCAAATTGATCATCGAACTCTTTTAACACTTGAAAGCCTTTTGCGTCATAAAAGCTCTTGCCAATTTTATTGTCCTTTTCAACATTTATATAAATTTCTTTAATACCATCTATTTCATTAATTCCTTTTTGTAATAAAGCCGAGCCAACCCCTTTTCCTTGGTATTCTGGATAAAGGTAAATAGCCCCTAGTTCAGCTTTCCCTTCTTCATTAACAGGCGAGAAATTCGCGAACCCTATAATATTGCTATCGATTTCAGCTACAAAAAGAAAAGAACGTTCCAATCGTTGTTTCATTCTTTCATCATTGTAGGCCATCTTTAGAAACTTTTCTTGAATCTCCAAAGGAATGATCCCCTCATATGTAGCATTCCAGGATTTTTCCGCCACATCCTGAACTTGTGGAATATCTTCAGCATGCATTGTACGAATTAGCGCCATTTTACTCTCTCCTCCGTAACTCTGTAGTTTTATAAGTAAATATTAACATGAATTACCAAAACGTAACGACACCTAAATTTATTAACCTAATCCCTCAATTTTACAGATGTTTATTGCTGCATATGTGAAAATTTATTAGCTAATTTCTAGACGATATTCGTCACTTTGACTGACTTATTCGTCAACTTCCTGTCTATATTCGCCATTTCACTTAACATAATCTCCAATTCCTGCAAGCTATCCTCCAAGCCCCATCCAACACAAACGAATCACCAGTACCCCGCTTGCATACAAAAAAGCGAAAGGTCACAACAACCTTTCGCCTCACCAATTTATTCAAATGGCCAGCTTGGGAGCATACAGCGTAACTTCTTATCTGCACGTTTCCCAAGCACATAATCTGCCTGCATCATTGTATGAATTTCGCGTGTCCCCTCATAAATGACCGGTGCTTTGGAATTTCGTAAATAACGGGCTACTGGATATTCATCGGAATAACCGTATGCCCCGTGGATTTGAACCGCATCATCCGCAGCTTTATTCGCAAAGTCGCATGCCTGCCATTTGGCGAGCGATGTTTCCCTCGTGTTGCGCACGCCTTTATTTTTCAGCACTCCTGCGCGATACACAAGCAGGCGACTCATTTCGTAGCCAGCTTCCATTTTTGCAAGCATTTGACCGACTAGTTGATGCTCACCAATCGGTTTACCGAAAGTTTCGCGTTCTTTACAGTACTTGACGCTCGCTTCGATACACGCCTGAATTAAGCCGACTGCGCCTGCAGCAACAGTAAAACGGCCGTTATCCAGTGCGGACATTGCAATTTTAAACCCTTCCCCTTCTTCACCGAGTAAGTTTTCTGCCGGAATTTTGACATCCTCAAAGAACAGTTCGCCTGTATTGCCTGCACGAATACCGTACTTTCCTTTAATTGCCTTTGAGCTAAACCCAGCCCATTCACGCTCTACGATAAATGCAGAAATCCCATGGTGCGCTTTTTCCTTATCTGTATAGGCAAATACAAGAAAGTGATCTGCGATATCACATAAGGAAATCCAAGTCTTTTGACCGTTCAAAATATAGTAGTCTCCATCACGCTTCGCAAATGAACTCATCGCAGCGACATCCGATCCGGCACCAGGTTCTGTCAGTCCGAATGCGCCAATTTTCTCGCCCTTTGCCTGGGGGAGCAAATATTTTTCCTTCTGCTCTTCTGTGCCCCATTGCATGAGCGTCATACTGTTTAAGCCAGTATGAACGGAAACGGCTGTACGAAATGCCGTATCCCCGCGCTCCAGCTCTTCACAGACAATCGCAAGTGAATTATAGTCCATTCCTGCTCCGCCGTATTTCTCCGGTACACAAACTCCCATTAAGCCCAGTTCGGCAAGTCGCTTCCATAAATTCGGGTCAAAACCGCCGCCTGCATCCCATTCGGCAATATAAGGGATAATTTCTGCATCAACAAATTGCCTTACTGTTTTTCGTAAAAGAATCTGTTCTTCTGTAAATTCGAAGTTCATACCCTCACTCCTACCACTTTACAATCATTGATGAACGGTGTGATGTTTCTTTAATATCCACACCTCGTTTCGCCATTTCCTGAATAAACTCACGACCTGGCACAACCGTTTCCGGTGCAAATACACCACGCTCAACAATCAGTCCCTTACCAATCATTTGGGCCACGATTGAAATCGTATTTGCTGTTGCACGTGCCATCGCCGTCACGTTTTGCTCTGTATCTTTTCTTACGACCATTTCATATTCATACGTAATTTGCTCTTCCGATTTTTCACCTGAAATAATTACACGTAATAGTACTGCATCGACATTATTGCCGATATCCAGTTTTTTCTGTAATACTTCCCTCGTTACTTCTCGGACATTTACTTCACGACCGCCAGCTTCAACTTTATTGTTTTTATCAAGGAAACCTAAATCAGCAAGCAGTTTAAATTGCTCCGCATGACCTTTATAGCGGATTGTTTTGTATTCGAGTGTTTTTACATGAGGAAATGTTTTATATAACGTTGAAATTCCGCCTGATGTATAGAACGCCTCTAATACTCCAAACTCGTCAAAGTAAATCGGCTCCAGTCCTGTTAAAGATTCGACCTCTGTTAGCACACCTTTTTGAATCATTTTCGAAGGCTCTGTATAGTGATCGAATACCCCATCCAGTGAGAACACACGAATATAGTGCAGTGGAGGCTGTGGCGTTGTCGGAATACCACCTACATACAATTTGATTGAATCTACAGAATCAAACTTTGTCGCACCGTAACCCGTTAAAATATTGATCATTCCAGGCGCTACACCTAAATCCGGAATAATCGTCACGCCATTATCGACTGCCTGACCGTGCAGCTCGAATATAGATTCTGTAATTCCGCCAATGTGGCCTCCTAAGTCTACCGAATGCACCCCTGCATCGATTGCCGCTTTTGCAACACGTTCATTGAACTTATAGAACAGTGCATTCACTACTACATCACCACGGCTGATGACATCGCGTAATGCTTTGTCGTCTTCAGCATCAAGTTGTATTACTTCCACCTTATCTGTAATCAATGTATTAACAAATTCCTCTGCAGGACCTGTTGAAACATCTGCTAAATAAATCTTTTTCACATCTTCACTACGGACTAAATCGCGCGCTACTTCTTTCCCCATCAACCCTGCACCTAACACTACTACTTTCATGTAAACATCCCCTTTTTTATTAAGTCAATTACGCATTAGCGTGATTGCGTCCAGAATTTTGAGATGTGATGATTCTTAAAAATGAATCATCAAGCGTTATTATCGATTTGGGCACGTTGCAACTTGCCGCTGTAGTCTATATAAATACTCTTCCATTCCGTATACACATCAAGAGCTGCCTGGCCTGAATCGCGGTGACCATTTCCTGTACCTTTCGTCCCGCCAAACGGCAAGTGAATTTCCGCGCCTGTTGTTCCGGCATTTACATAAACAATACCTGTATCAAGCAACTGCTGTGCTTTGAAGATTGTGTTGACATCTTGCGAGAAAATCGAGCTTGATAAGCCAAACTTTACACCGTTATTCACTTCAATTGCCTCTTCCAAACTGCTGACTTCAATAATACTTATGACAGGACCGAAAATTTCCTCTTGTGCGAGAATGCTTGATGCTTCCACATCGGTAAAAATTGTCGGGGCATAGTAATAGCCTTTTGCCAATTCGCCTACAGATAAAATTTCTCCGCCAATCAGCAAATTCGCACCTTGCTGCTTACCGATCTGTACATAATGATTGATTTTTTCCAGAGCAGCCTTATTAATGACAGGCCCTACTTTAACTGAAGGATCCAACCCGTCCCCGATTGTCAGCTGCTTCGTTGCTTCCACAAGACGATTTTCCAATTCCTGTTTTACATTTTTATGCACAATTACACGGCTGCATGCTGTACAGCGCTGCCCAGCCGTACCAAAAGCACTCCATAAAATACCTTCAAGCGCTAAATCCAAATTAGCATCATCCATTACAATGACTGCATTTTTCCCGCCCATTTCAAGCGAAACTTTTTTCAGATGTTTTCCGCCAAGCTCGGCTACTTTGCTTCCTGTCGTTGTTGACCCTGTAAAGGAAATTACACGGATGTCCGGATGCTCGACAATCGCTGTTCCTACTGTAGGACCTGATCCGAATACAACGTTGACGACACCAGGCGGCAAGCCGACCTCTTCATATATTTTGGCAAGTTCGTAAGCCATAAAAGGTGTTTCGTTAGAAGGTTTCCATATAACCGTATTACCGGCTACGAGTGCGGGGAATGACTTCCATGTCGCAATTGCAATAGGGAAATTCCACGGCGTAATGAGTCCTGCCACCCCAATCGGAGCGCGCACACTCATCGCAAACTTATTCGGCAATTCCGACGGGACCGTTTCTCCAAATAAACGTCTACCTTCCGCTGCCATATAAAGCGCCATGTCGATTCCTTCTTGTACTTCTCCGCGCGCTTCTTCGATGACTTTGCCCATTTCCTTCGTTAATATTTGCGCGAGATGTTCTTTCTTTTCTTTCAGTTTAAATGCAATTTCATATAAATAATCTGCTCGTTTTGGCGCAGGGACAAGCGCCCATTCTTTTTGAGCCGCTTTCGCCTTTTGAGCAGCGAGTTCGACTTGGAATTTTGTCGAAAGTGGTATCGTTCCTAACTGTTCACCATTTGCAGGATTGATCACAGGCATCGTTTGCAATGAATCGTCTTCTATCCATTCTCCACCAATAAAATTTAACAGCTTCATTTCTCCACCTCACAAATTCTCATTTACCTTTCAATTATTCGACATTCTCTACTTTATTCCCTTTTTTTCTCAAAAAGAATAACAGAATAATATTATTCAGTGACAAATATTATTTTCACCATTTTGAAACTTTTGGAATCTTCAAGCGTATCTATTATTGTAAATATTAAATTGAATTATAAGGGGACATAAAAATGAAAAATCATGAAATCGACTACGTCTTACACGGCGATGATATGCAGTTTGTAGAGGTAGAGCTTGACCCGCAGGAGACGGTTGTGGCGGAAGCTGGAAGTTTAATGATGATGGAAGATCAAATCCAGATGGAAACCGTATTCGGTGATGGCTCGGCAAATCAGGGCTCCGGGTTGATGGGGAAATTACTTGGCGCAGGAAAACGTTTAATTACAGGCGAAAGCTTATTCATGACTACATTCACTAACAGCGGCATGGGCAAACGTAAAGTGTATTTCGCTTCTCCATATCCAGGTAAAATCATTCCAATGAATTTAAGTGAATTGGATGGCAAAATCATCTGTCAAAAAGATGCATTTCTAGCTGCGGCAAAAGGTGTATCGGTTGGCGTAGAATTCCAGAAAAAATTAGGTACAGGATTCTTCGGTGGTGAAGGATTCATTATGCAAAAGCTTGAAGGAGACGGTATGGCTTTTGTGCATGCAGGCGGTACAATTTATGAACGTAAACTTCAGCCAGGCGAAACATTGCGCATTGATACAGGCTGTCTAGTTGCGATGACCCAAGATGTAAACTACAATATCGAAATGGTAAGCGGCATTAAAACGGCTTTATTCGGTGGTGAAGGTTTATTCTTTGCAACGCTTTCTGGTCCTGGTACAGTTTGGGTACAATCATTACCATTCAGCCGTCTGGCAAGCCGTGTGTTTGCTGCAGCACCAGTATCTCAGGGTGGTGGCGGTAAAGATGCAGGTGAAGGCGGCATCGGCGGATTATTTGATCTGTTCAATAAATAAAGGCAAAAAGGAGCTTTCTCGCATATTATTATTGCTAGACAGCTCCTTTTCCTTGTTATACAGCTAAAACGATGATTAATATTAGTGCCAGTACAATTCGATAAATCGCGAATGGCGTTAATTTCACTTTTGAAATCAGCTTCAGGAAGAATTTAATCGAAATAAGTGCAAATACAAATGCGCTCACAAAACCGACTACATAAAACCAAAAGTGATCGGCGTTAATTTGATCCCAGTTCTTAACAAGCGACAAACCGCTTGCCCCTGCCATAATCGGCACGGCCATAATAAACGTAAAGTCCGCTGCAGTTTTATGGTCCAATCCTAGCAATACCCCGCCTGAAATCGTTGAACCCGAGCGTGAAAACCCTGGCCAAAGCGATAAACATTGGATAAATCCAATTTTCAGTGCTTTACTGTACGAAATATCATCCAGTGACGTAATGGCCGGCTTTTTAGGTCCCAATTTATCAGCAATAATCATAAAGATCGCTCCGATAATTAATCCTACAATTACGGTTTTGATGCTGAATAGATTTTCATCGATAAAATCTTCAAACAGTACGCCAAAAATACCTGCTGGAATAATACCGATGATCACATGTCCCAGATTAAAACGAGTCTTTTTCTGTCCTTCTATTTTATATAATCCAACTAAACTTAGTAATCGTTTCCACATAACGAAAACGACTGCCAATATCGATCCTAGCTGAATGACAATTTTAAATGTATTTGCCGAACCTGATCCTAGAAATTCCTTCGTCTGTAACCACATATCATCAACAATAATCATATGTCCTGTTGAGGAAACTGGCGCAAATTCGGTCATCCCTTCGACAAACCCTAAAATTAAAGCTTTTAATAGCTCAATCCATTCCATTTTCTTTTCTCCTTTTTACTTTCTTATTCGCTAAATTTCACTTCTATTACCCATAATTCGGAGCGACTGCCAATACGTGTCGGAGGCCCCCAAAAACCAAAGCCGCTCGAAACAAGCGCATGTAACTGCTCTTTTTTGAGAAGGCCGTAATCCAACTCAAAAGTTCTTTCTGTAATGAGGTGGTTTGGCCACATTTGACCGCGGTGCGTATGTCCCGAAACATGGAAATCCACTCCTAAACGAGCCGGCTCATCCATATCCAGCGGCGTATGGTTCATAACAAACCAAGGCAAGTTTTCCTTTTCGGGCTGCATCTCTTTTAAGGCTAAACGGTTTTTGTTCGTCACGTCTTCCCGCCCTGTTAAATAAAAACGATTCGCCACTAAAATTGTTTCATCCATTAAGATTTTAACGTTTGCTTCAGCCATTTCCTTTTTAAATTCCGGTATTTCGTTACCGTAATATTCATGGTTACCCAGTACTCCGTATACACCATATGTTGCCTTTAAATTTTTCATCACTTCGCCCATGTCTTTTTCGACAAAGCGCTTTGGACTATCATCGACAATATCACCCGGAAGAAGCACTAAATCAGGATTTTGTTCATTGGAAAGCGCAACAAATTTCTCCAAATGTCCTTTCCCTGACAACAAACCGAGGTGGAAATCCGATGCCATAACGATACGCATATCATCTCCAGGTTTATCGATGTTGATTGTCGCATTTCGAACTACCGGTGAATAAGCAAAATATGTACCTGCAATCAATAAAACAACAAGTAAACCAACAACCCCTGTACCGACCATTTTCGTTGTAAGCGGTGTAAGTCTGATGATTAAGTTGGCGATGATACAAAGGAAGAGCCCGTACTGCAAAAAGAACATCCAATAGCTGCCGAGCACCGAGAATGGCGTGAACAGTGGATGGAGCTTTCCTATAAAATAACCGTATGATACGAGAAACAGCACTGTCCAATAAATAATCGGCCAGCGAAATTGCTGAATAGACAACAGCCATGCCCTAAAATTCCAGCCAAGATAAAAAGTGAGACCACTGTATATCGCTAATGCTACTATGCCTAAAAGTATACGCATCGTAATGTTGCTCCTAACTTATTTTTTATCTACAATGTGCTATTTTACTATATTTTGGACTTATGGCGTTAGTCAATAATATTATCATCTTTTAATTTCAAAGACGATCAGTTGAGGTTTTCTAATAAATTCGAATTTTTTCTAATATGGCATTCACTTGTTCTAATAAAACCGGGGTTTTCTAATATCATCGCCGAATTTTCTAATATGTGCATGAACTTTTCAAATAACAGATCCGAACTTTCAAATATCCGATCCACTTCTTCTAATAAAAACTTTCTTTCTTCTAATAAATCCTGCACGCCCGCTACATCCGACCCAACAAATACAAAAAACTACAGCAAGGCACACACCCCTCGCTGTAGATTTACTCACTATTTATCTGTTGGAATACTAACCGTCACTTTAAACAGATCCCCATCAACTGCGATGTCCAATTGCCCGTCATGCAAATCAACAATTGACTGTGCAATGGCTAGCCCCAGCCCTGAACCTTCTGTATGACGTGATGTATCGGCACGTTTGAAACGCTCGATTAATTGGGACGCTTCCTCGTTCAGCTCGTATTTCGCAACATTTTTCACAGTCAATTCGGCATTCCCCTCATACGACTTCAAGTTGACGTAAACACGTGTGCCTTCCAACGAATATTTACGTGCGTTAATAATTAAGTTATCAATGACACGCCACCATTTTTGCCCGTCCACACGAACATAAATTGGCTGTTCTGCGATATTGATACGTAAATCCAAATTGGCTGCTGCAAAGTCTTCTCCATGCTCACCGACCGCCTGCTGCAACAGTTGTGCTAAGTCGATGCGCTGTTTCGTAATTTCTACATTGCCGCTTGCCATTTTCGATACTTCAAATAAATCTTCAATTAATGTTTTTAAACGATTCGATTTCGCATCTAAAATGTCGATATATTTTTTTCGCTCTTCCTCTGTGATTGCTGGATTTTTCAGTAAGTCCGTATACGTAATAATTGATGTGAGCGGTGTACGTAAATCATGGCTGACATTCGTAATGAGCTCTGTTTTCATCTGCTCACTTTTTGCCTGTTCATTCATACTGTTACGGACACCTTCACGAAGCCCATTTAAATTTTCGGCGTGTCTTGCTAAAGGAGATTTCCCTTTCACCTTTAAATCTTTTGTGAGACGGCCATGTGCCATGTTTTCAGTATGCTGCATAATACGGTTCAGGTAGCCCATACGACGCATGAACATATAGAGTGCCGGAATAAAGAACACTACAAATAAAAACATATAGAACAGGAAAACACCGAAACTGCCTGCTGTCATAACAACGGCAAATCCAAAGCCTCCAAGGAAAACAACAAGAAGCAATATTAGTGACTGCATCCCGATTGAACGATTTTCAAACATTGAGATGGCACCATCTACAAACTTCGCCGTAAATGTCTCCGGCCAGATTTTCTCCAAGTCACGCTGCCCTTTTAAACTTACCCATATTGAGACAACCATAAAGACGACCGCTGCAATAAGCACTAAGCTGATTAGTCCTGTTACAAAAACATCGATAAGCTGGCTGAACTGACTCACCGTATAATTGAATATTTGCGATCGAATAGATCTTGTAAACATTCCGTTAGCTGAAATCGCAAAGTAAGCAGTAATAATGGTTGACACAATGCGGATATCTATCGGGAAACGTTCAAATAGTTCACGTAGCTGGAACTGGCGATTGAACTGTTCAAGCTTTGGTTTTAAAGAAGTCATTAATAAAATAAAACTGATAATCCCTGCAAGAATAATGCCGTAATACACATATTTTGTAATGATAAACGCACTTTTTTCACTGCTTATATGAGTATTTTCGATCCAACTAGCCGGAACTGTTACAACACCTGAAATATCCGATAAATCCTGCTCGAGTGTGTAGCTATCTTGCAAAACCCCTAAGCTATCATAATCATAATAATTAAGCGGATAGAGACCTGAGAGGTTTTTCCCTACATTGTTAACTGTTTTTTTAAAGACACTCTTTTCACTAATATCGCCATTACGGTAAACTTCTCCGGTTTTTTCATCTTTAAATTCATAAGCAAAGTAATCGTATTTGCTCAAAACTTCTTTCTTTTCTCTTTCAATTTCTTTAAGCTTCTGCTGAATTGCTTTTTTCTTAATTACTAGTATTTTTTCTTTTACATATTCATCATCTTCAAAGTTTTTCTTAATGTCGGCAATCTTGGCGTCACGTTCTTGTTCAATTGCCTCAATTACTTCCTGATCTTGTGTTGCATCTATTTCGCTTGCATACTGCTCTTTAATATTTTGAATTTGCTCAGCAAGGGAACCGTAATATGTACGGTAATCCTCAATTTCCTCAACCGATACTGTTAAAGCCCCTTTAAATTCTTCTTCCGTCGGCGTGTTAAACACATACTGCGAGAACTCGTATACTAAGTTCTCTGCTTCATTGTTATAATTTTGCGATTCATAAAAAGTTTTTCCTAAATAACGACCGCCATTAGTAAAAATTAAACTTACTGCAGTTACTACTACAAACATAAGAAAAAGCTGGAGGTATAATTTATTGTTTTTCATTTTTCCTTCCTCCTCACTTAATTATCAATTACGCCTCGGCGTAATTGCGTCCAGATTTTTTAGGCCCACAGGATGTGGGTCAGTCAGCCGTTGTCACACGATGTGACGTATTTAGGCTAACTTCATTGTCCCTTTAAAAATCTGTGACATCCGCCAGGGGCTTATCTTCATTCAGCAGGCTATCGAAGTACCCGTTGCATCAAATAAAACAAGTATTCCTTACCCACTTATAAAAATGGTTGTTTTCCGCTGAATGAAGATAAAAAATATAGGAATTGCTTTACTAAGGGCACGAATCGCCCTGTCAAATAGTCGATAAAATAAGTCCCGATAAAATAAAAACCGATCACCGCGCCGAAAGCTCCAACCCAAGAGAAAATTTTACTTTTCAATTTTATAACCCAATCCCCACACCACTTTTAAATAACGGGGATTTTTCGGATCGGCTTCGATTTTTTCACGGATTTTCCGGATATGCACGGCAACAATATTTTCGGCGTTATACGCGGGTTCATTCCATACAAGTTCGTAAATATCGCTGATTGAATAGACGCGTCCCGCATTTTTTAGTAGAAGCTCAGTTATTTTATACTCAGTCGGTGTCAGTTTGACAGGTTCTCCGTCCACACGGATTTCCCGCGCCGCTGCATCCAGCTCCAGTCCTTCAACAAGCGGAGCGGTATCCCCTGCCGTGCCGAAGTTGACATAGCGTCTTAGCTGGGACTTGACGCGTGCCATCAATTCAAGCGGGTGGAACGGCTTTGTAATATAATCGTCCGCCCCTACGGAAAGCCCATGAATTTTATCGCTTTGTTCCGCCTTTGCACTGAGCATAATAATCGGGATATTGCGTTCTGCACGAATTTTGAATGTCGCGGTAATCCCATCCATCTTCGGCATCATGATGTCTAAAATCATACAGTGTACTTCATTTTGTTCAAGCAGTTCGATTGCCTCAAGCCCGTCTGCCGCTTTTAACACCCGGTAACCTTCATTTTTTAAATAAATTTCTATGCCGTCCCGGATGTCCTGATCGTCATCTGTTACGAGCACCGTCAGCTGATTCATCTTGCTCACCTCACAACTTTTTCTTATAAGTTTATAATAAAGCCCATTTCTTAACATCTAACTACTGAAAATCTGAAGAAATTCTTAAGATTTCTTATTTAAATTAAAAAGATTACACTTTATATGCGATTTTTTCTACTTTCCCTGCGTTAGGTTCTACTTTCCATATAAAAAGTTCAACTTCGCCCACAGAGCTTTCCACTTTATGGACAGTTTGTTCCACTTTCACCGCGTACTTATGACAATAAAAAAACTGCCTCCTATGAAGCAGCTTTCTTTGTGCCGAATGTTAGCACAACTATTCCACCTAATAATAAACTAACACCGATCCAAGCAACAAATGTTAAATGTTCCCCTACTAAAAACACACCCAGTAATGCAGCTGTTAAAGGTTCGGCTAAGCTCAATGTCACTGCGGCTGACGAACTGATTTTCTTTAAGCCGCCCAAAAATAATATGTATGCCAAACTTGTAGCAGCAAGTGCCATAAAAAGAATCGGCCAAATATTTACGCCTTCTGTCAGCCAGCCAAACCCGTCTTTTGCTGCGAGCGGCAACAAAAATAATGCGCAAATGGAAAAAGTCATCGCTACAGCAGGCAATGTTTCTTCCCGTTTCATCAACTGCTTACTCACATTCGTATAAAGCGCAAACATGGAACCTGCAGCCAATGCTAACCCTATGCCAAGCGGGTTGATCGCCGTCTCACCTTGATTCATAAACAATAGCAAGCAGCCGACAATGGCGAGCACTGTCGCAATTGCCCATACGAGTGTTGGCCGGACTTTCCAAAAGACCCACTCGATGAATCCCGCAAATACTGGTGCACTTCCGATTGTCACAACCGTCCCTACTGCAACCCCTGTAAAGCGAACAGATGTGAAAAAAAGACTTTGGAATAAAGCTATTGCGATCGCTGCTAAAATGGTCCACTTCCATGACCAGTTACGGAATGAAATTTTTCTCATTAAAAGAACCGCCAGCAGCAACACCCCACCGCCAATACCAGACCTTACACCCGCTACCGCAAAGGAAGAAATCCCTTCCGATAAAAAAGTTTGTGTTGTTCCGACCGTCCCCCAAAGCATTGCGGCTAACAGCACAAACAGATACGGTAAAATATTCACATCCCACACCCCATTTAATTATATTAATTATGCTATCATACGTTTTAAGTCTATTCGAGATGAAGTTTTATTAAAATCGTTTTATAATAAGGTTAACTAAAACTAAAAAGGAGGCATCATGATGTATAAAACGGTAGAACAAACTGCAGCAGATATAGGCATGCCTGAACATCAGGTTTTACAGTACATTTATGCTGGTCGCATTAAAGCAGTGCATGATGGTGAACACTTTTTAATTAATAGTGCGCAATTTGATACGTACCATCAGCAACTCGAACGAATTAAAGAAGAAATCGAAATCTGGAGGAACACACCAATTCCTGAAGATATCGATATAAAAGATGAAGACTAAAAGAAAAGAAGCGAATTCGTTCATCGAGTTCGCTTCTTTTTTATTTTCTTCTTATTATATAGTTACTGTAAACCCCGCACGTTTACCGATAATTTCAGCGTAATCCTCTACCATTACACTTGCAGTCGGATACATCCCAGCACCAGGCCCAATTACAGATAATGTTCCGATGTAGTTTGTCTCCATCGTCACTGCATTGAACACATCGTCTACAGGATAAAGCGGATGTTCATTGTTCACTAGTAATGGTGCTACTTTTGCCTGAATCGTACCGTCTTCGAGTTTTTCAACTTCTGCCACATGACGATAACGCAGACCTTGAGCTGTTGCTTCCGCTACCTGCTCTGATGATATTGTATCGATGCCGATC
Organism: Solibacillus isronensis; assembly: GCF_023715405.1. Taxonomy (NCBI): domain Bacteria; kingdom Bacillati; phylum Bacillota; class Bacilli; order Caryophanales; family Caryophanaceae; genus Solibacillus; species Solibacillus isronensis. The sequence goes on along the minus strand of NZ_JAMBOC010000003.1, from coordinate 143,273 downwards.
ACTTCAACATCTGCCCAATTTGGCTGTTCTCCAAATGCAAGGCTCGATAAAATCATAAGCTTTTTAAATGCATCCTGACCCGACACATCATTAAATGGATCTGCTTCTGCATAGCCTAATTGCTGTGCTTCTTTTAACGCTTGTTCAAAGCTCCAGCCTTCCGCACGCATCTTTGTCAAAATATAGTTTGTCGTTCCATTTAGGATTCCTTGAACGCAGCTTACTTCGTTGACAAGAAGAATGTTTTTCATTGTTTTAATAATAGGTACACCGCCTGCTACCGTTGCCTCGAAGCCTACGAAAACACCATTTACTTTCGCCAATGCTTCAAGCTCCTCGCCCCGTTTCGCAAGCATTACCTTATTCGCTGTAATGACATGGCATTTCGCCTCAACAGCGCGCTTTAAGTAAGTGAATGCAGGCTCTTCATTTACAATCGCTTCAAATACAACTTGCAGATTATTTTCCGCCAGTACGTCATCCATTGATTCCGTCATTAAATGTTTTGTGCCCGGTACACGCTCACGGCTTGCATCGGTTACTAAAATCTTCGCGACCTCTAGTTCAACCCCTAGCTTTTCGCGAAGCTCCTGCCTCTTTTCATTTAAAATATGGTAAATTCCCTGACCTACTGTGCCAAATCCTAAGATCGCTGCTTTGATTGTTGCCATTGCCTTTCTCCTCCAAATTCTTAACACACATATATTAACGAATAATTCAAAAAATTTATCTTAAAGAAAATTCTATCCTATATAATACATGAAAACAAGGGAAATCTCGCCTAGAAGGACATTTGTTTACTGTAAACGGTCAATATTCATCCAAATTTTATTTTTTAAGAGCTAATTTAGGGACGATGGCGTGAATATTTCCAGCCATTTCTTGTATTTGGGGCTAGGTGGTAAGAGCGTTTTGTTATTTTCTAATATATTCGGAAATCATCTAATATATTTTAAAATGTTCTAATAAAATTGCGATCTTCTAATATAACCGGTTAATGTTCTAAAATGAGGTCGCAATCTGCTAATATCCTCACTCAATTTGCGAATATCGCTCACACTTCTTCTAATATCGCTCATCATTGTTCTAATAAATCGCAAACACCGGTTTCAACAACCATTTCCTGCCTGGAAAATAAGCGTACCCAACCCTCAAATTCACCCAAATTCTAATAACATCAACATTTCTTCTAATATCCCCAAAGTTTCTTCTAATAATCGTTTCCATACTTCTAATAAACCATATACACCGTGTAAAAAATCACCAAATAAAAAAACACTAGCAAGGGGGCTCGCTAGTGTTCCGGAATTATTTTATACTGCCACGTTTACATCATTATAGGCCCGTAAACGATAGGCAGTTAAAATCTTGGTCATGACGATTTCCTCTTTTGCCGAGTAGTCAGGGACCGCGTATGGGCGCTCCACTAACTGAAATTCACCATATTTTAAGAACCACTCTCTGGCTGGCGATAAAATATGGGCTGTACCATGAATTTTGTATTCCTCGGCAACTTCTTTTACAACATAACCTGCTGTGGCAAGATCGTGAGCTTGTTCAGAGTAGGCACTGTGTCCAAAAACATGCTGCCACATCGTATTCACATCCGCCAAAATTTGCTGGATAGCGCAAGCGTTCACAAATTCCTTTACGTCATTAAGTTCATAAATAATATAGGCTGCAATGTTTTGTGCACTGTATACTTTCCCCATGTTGAACAACTCCTTTTCTTCCAATGATGCTGCAACATCACTTTAAATTTTTCCGGTTGGTAATATTATTATCCCAATTGTATTACTTGGTATTAAATTTGTCAATAAAACTTATAAAAATAGTAGGGATTAATTTTCTAAAAATTGCTTAGCTTCTCGAATGGGAAAAGCTAAGCCTTTTTTAAAGGTTTATGCGTTTGTTTCTGCGCCTACTTCAGCCGCAACTTTCGCTAATGCCTGTTCTAAATCTGCGATAATATCTTCTGCTGCTTCTAACCCGATCGATAAGCGAATGAGCTCTTCCGATACGCCGGCAGTTTTTAGTTCTTCAGCAGATAACTGTTGGTGCGTTGTGCTCGCAGGGTGGATAATCAATGAACGGGCATCCCCAACGTTTGCTACGTGTGAAAACAATTCTACGTTATCGATTACTTGGCGACCGGCTTCGCGTCCACCTTTAATGCCGAACGTAATGATAGATCCAAAGCCGTTTTTCAAGTACTTTTTCGCCAAATCATGTGTCTCAAAATCTTCAAAGCCGTTGTAATTTACGTATTCCACAAATGGGTGGTCTCTTAAATACTCGGCAACTTTTTGTGTATTTTCATTGTGACGGACAATACGCAAATGAAGCGTTTCAAGTCCTTGCAGGAAGTTAAATGCTGCGTCAGCAGATAATGTTGGACCAAAATCACGCAATAGTTGAACACGAAGCTTTGTCGCAAATGCAGCGCCTGCTGTGTCAATCCCGTAGCGTAGACCATGGTAAGAAGTATCCGGTTCTGTAAATCCTGGATGTCTTCCTTGTGTCCAGTCGAACTTCCCTGCATCAACGACAATCCCGCCGATTGTCGTTCCATGACCACCAATCCATTTTGTTGCAGAATGGATAACAACATCCGCACCGAATTCAATCGGATTACTTCCGTATGGGGAAGCAAATGTGCTGTCGATTAATAAAGGAAGACCATTGTCATGAGCGATGTTTGCTACCGCTTCAATATCCAGTACTTTCAAGCTTGGATTTCCGATAATTTCAGCGAAGATTGCTTTCGTTTTATCCGTAATTGCCGCCTGGAAGTTTGCAGGATCTGATTCATCCACAAATTTTACTGTAATGCCGTAGCGAGGCAATGTAGTGGCGAATAAATTGTAAGTCCCGCCGTAAAGTGAACCTGCCGCAACAATTTCATCCCCTGCACCGGCAACGTTTAAAATCGAAAATGCTACTGCTGCTGCGCCAGATGAAAGCCCTACTGCAGCTGTACCCCCTTCTAATAAAGCAACCCGTTCTTCAAATGCCCCGACTGTCGGGTTCATAATACGAGAATAAATATTGCCTGTTTCCTGTAATGCAAATAGACGTTGCGCATGAGCTGTGTCATTAAATGCATAGGCTGTTGTGCGGTAAACGGGAACTGCAATTGCACCTGTTACCGGGTCTGGCTTTTGTCCCCCGTGTAATAATAAAGTTTCTGGTCTTAAATTTGTCATTTTATTACCCCCAAAAATTTAATCGATGGTGAAATCGGTGTTTTTTGAGGAGGATTTTTTAAATGAAAAAAACCCTCTTCAGTTAAGAAGAGGGTTGCGCATGAGCAAGTTTGCCTCCTCTTATCTTTCAAAATGATTGTCCATTTTGTAGGAATTAGCACCTTAGTCAGTTCATCACTTACTGGTTGCCGGGCATCTCAGGGCCTATTCCCTCCGCCGCTCTTGATAAGAGTTATGTGATTTGTGTTCCATCGTTGAGTCTCAGTATAAAACATACTAATCCGATATGTCAACACAAAAAATTAAAATTTTCAGATTTCTATTCAGATTACTCTTATCTGTATTTAACGATATGCAAAAATTCCTTCTCTATGAATTGAACAGACGTTAATAATCGACTTCAAGTAAAATATTGACTAAAATAAGCTTGAAGGTTATATATTTAAGTTTTTTATTACATAAAAAGGAGATGTTCACGTGAATACAAAAGAATTATTACGCAGTCATACATCTGTTCGTAAATATACAGGTGAGGAAATTTCTAAAGAAACTGTCATCGATTTAATCGAAACAGCACAAATGGCGGCAAGTTCGCATTTTGTACAGGCCTACAGTGTCATTTGGGTAACGGATGAAGAAAAGAAAACGAAGCTTGGTGAACTGTCTAAAAATGAATTCCAGTTCAAAACAGCGGGCGCCTCTTTCTTGTTTTGCGTAGATTTCAAACGTTTGCAAGTAGCCGGTCAAAAACATGGGGTTGATATTTCTGCTGACACGGCTGAAAACGTGCTTGTAGGAGTAGCAGATGTTGCATTATTTGCTCAAAACTTCGTTATTGCAGCTGAATCAATGGGTTACGGCATTTGCTATATCGGTGGTGCCCGTACAAATCCTAAGGAAATCAGCGCGCTGTTCAATTTACCGGAATACGTTTTCCCGTTATTTGCGATGACAATCGGTACACCGACAAAACGCAATGAAACAAAACCGCGTTTACCGGTAGCTGCGGTATTGCATGAAAATGGTTATGACGTTGATAAGTACGAGACGCTGCTAGATGAGTACGATGGAATTATGGAAGACTATTACAGCAGCCGATCTTCGAATCAGAAGACTGCAACATGGACGAAACAAATGGCTGATTACTTAGTTGAACAAAACCGTCCGCATATTAAAGACTTCCTTGCTTCACAAGGCTTTACTTGGAAGTAAGCTAATAAAAAGGAGTATGCCGCAAAATGGCATACTCCTTTTGTTTTATTTCAACCCTTCAATTTGCAATGCTTTTACAGGCTGGAAATCTTCTCCTGTTTTCGCGTACGTTATCGTCGCCTGGTCACCTTCTTGCAAGTATATTGCAAACGGTGCAACTTCCGTAGAAACGATGAAGTTTTCACCTGTGTTCGCCAGGAAGGATACAATTGTGAAATCACCTACACGCTCTTTATAAACACGCACGACTTTTACCGTCGCTTTGGCCTCTTCGGCATTCGAAGTACCATCTACCGTACTGCCGCCACGGCTTAACGCTGTTTTATAAAGTCTTAACGCTTCATTTGGTGTTGTACCATATGCCGAAATTTCAGGATTTGCTGCTGACACGATAAAGTAATTTTGCAGGAATCCGTTCGCATCAAGTACAGCTGACAGCCAGCTCGCTTCACCGTAGAAGTTATAAAGGATCGGCATTTCGCCCTCCCATTCTTTTTCGATGAATTTTTTCTCGATAATTTCAAGAGCCCCTTGGGAATCCATATAAGACTCTTCCAGATTTCCAGTATAGTACGTTGCTTCACCAGTACGTGCATGTGTTAATGCATAACCAAGCATCGAGTCAACGCCCTCTTTTGGACTTGTAAAATCAGTGAAATAATACATTTCCCCGTCTTCCATAAAGATCGGACTTACATTTGCTTCCGTACCTTCATCACTCGGTAACTTAACATCCTTTTTACCGACAAGACTATTCCAGAAGCCGTGTACATAGTTACCGAAATAACTGTTTTGCAAACTTACTGCTTCCGGTGAGACAGCACCGTCAATAAATGCCGGTACATCTGCAATCGCAATTTTCTCTGTTGCACCCGTCTCCGCATCAACAAGCACAATCCCTTTTACATCAAAGCCGTTACGAGCAGAAATGAATTCCCCGTAAGAACGGATGTAATATGGTTTTCCATCTTCATCAATTTCCAGCTGCGGATCTCCATAGAAAATTAATGATGGATTTTGAAGACGAATATGACGCTCCAGGTTTTTATTTAAATAAGCAGATGGAACATAGCTCATTTCTGCCTTCACAAACTTTGGATTATCGCTTGAGTCAGTAGCACTCATCGTGAAATATCCTGGAGTTGTTTTTCCGTTAAACCACTTAAAGAATCCTGAAAACTCTACAGGTGCAATGTAAACATACTGATCATTTACTTTTTGAATTTGCAGATTTCCTAATTCATAATAGCTCGTGTTTGGCACCTGTCCAAACGCTTTTTTCATTTTGTTTTTAACAAATTTCGGCGGTACACTTGCCGGTGTTTTCGTCTCATCAAACGCCGAAATTTCCGTCTTTTCCTTCATTTCTGAAGACTTGAATTTTTCATCTGCATTTAAAAATGGTGCACTTACTAAATAGCCGATCCCAATAATGCTGACAAGCACGATCGCAGATTTAATTTTTTGCTCCTTACCGACTGCAAATATGGCGCCAATAATCGCTACAACAGGTATTACGTATAAAAAAATCGTCCAGCTTAGATCGATTTTAGAAATATATACTGTTAAAAATACTGAAATAAAACTTACTATAAATGTTGTAATGAATAAGCTCGTAAATGTTTTTGATGAAAGCTCCTTATTGCGAACTTTTTTTGATAACGGCATTAATAATAATGTGATCAAAAGTGATCCAATAGCCGTTATTAGCAATAATTGTCCCATAACAATCACCCTCTCTTACTTACTATGTACGAATAACCTTTCAAAAAGATTCATAAACAAGTAAAATCGCATAATTTCTGGCATAATAGAGCATATATTGTATTTTTATGAAATCATAGTTTGGTTGTTTAGTAATTATATATAAATATTTTACTCAGGGGGTTAATGGATGGCACGGAAAGTTTTGATTTTACTGTTCTTCGGGCTTGGCTTGTACTATGTATTCTTTTTTGAAACGATTGATAGTTCACTAAAAATGGTCTTTAAACTTTTGCCAATGATTTTGCTTATAGCGCTTGCACTTTTAACAAAAGTACATGTGAAATCTCCATATTATTGGCTTATCTCCATCGGTTTAATTTTCTGTGCGGTTGGCGATTATACATTGCAATGGTTCATCGTTGGACTGAGCTTTTTCCTGATCGGTCATATTTTCTATATTTTTGCATTCCGTTCAACAAATCAGCAGAACACACCACTGTATGTAAAAATTACTTTAGCTTTATACGGTGCGGTTATGATGTTCTGGATTGCGGGAAGCCTGCTACAAAAAGGAGACACTGTACTTGCCATTGCAGTGACCGCTTATATTTTAGTTATTTTAACAATGGGATGGACATCATTCCGAACAGGAAGTAAGTTTGCTGTCATCGGCGCCATCCTCTTTATCATGTCGGACTCAGTATTAGCTATTAACCGGTTTATGTTTGATGTTCCCGCTTCCCATATCTTGATCATGTTCACGTATTACGGCGCACAGTTTTTCCTCATGCTCAGCATAATTGATTATGATCGATTACAATCGCGTCCAGATTAAAAAAATATCATTTAAAAAATCTATGATATCTGCCAGAGGCTTATCTTCATTCAGCGGGTACTTAAGTAGCCGCTGAATGAAGATAATTAGTTCAAAAACCGAAATAAAAAGTGTAGAATAAAAGCAATAAGTATTAGGAGGTCTTTTTCGTATGAAAGAGAAAGTAATTGAACGTTTAGTACGCTATGCAAAAATTGATACACAATCAGATTTCAATTCTGACACTACCCCTTCAACAATGAAGCAATTCGATTTATTACATGTATTAAAAGATGAATTGGCAGCAATCGGTTTAACAGATATTACGCTGGACGAAAACGGCTACCTATTTGCAACACTTGAATCAAATACAGACAAAGACGTACCGACACTTGGCTTTTTGGCCCATGTTGATACGACATCGGACTACACAGGAACAAATGTACAGCCTCAGCGCATCGATAACTATGATGGTGAAGCGATTACATTAAAAAATGGTTTAGTCATGGCACCGGACTACTTCCCGAACTTAAAAAACTATGTTGGCCAAACGTTAATTACGACAGACGGCAATACATTGCTTGGTGCGGATGATAAAGCCGGCATCGCTGAAATTATGACGGCAATGGAATACTTAGTTAACAATCCAGAAATCAAGCACGGAAAAATCCGTGTAGCATTTACACCGGACGAAGAAATCGGGCGCGGTCCGCACAAGTTTGATGTCGAGAAATTCGGTGCGGATTATGCTTACACAATGGATGGCGGTCCCCTTGGTGAGTTACAATTTGAAAGCTTTAATGCAGCTGGCGTAAAAGTAACGACACGCGGCACGAACATCCACCCGGGTTCAGCAAAAAATAAAATGGTGAACTCGATTACAATGGCGATTGAATTCCAAAATGAAATGCCTAAAGAAGCGGTTCCTGAAAAAACGGACGGCTATGAAGGCTTTATCCACTTAATGCATTTCAACGGTGGCATTGAAGAAACAACAATGTCATACATTATCCGTGACCATGACCGCGCTAAATTCGAAGAGAAAAAAGCGTATATGGCAAAGGTCGGCAAAGAGTTACAGGCAAAATACGGTGAAGAAGCATTAACTATAGCGATCGAGGATCAATATTACAATATGGGTGAAAAAATCGAGCCTGTTATGGAAATCGTCGATATCGTAAAAGAAGCGTTTGCCAAGTTTAACATTACCCCGATTGTCGAGCCAATTCGCGGCGGGACTGACGGTTCTCAACTTTCATATATGGGCTTGCCGACACCGAATATTTTTGCGGGCGGCGAAAATATGCACGGTAAATATGAATTTGTATCAGCTGAAACGATGGAAAAAGCGACGGAAGTCATTATTGAAATTGTTCAGTTATTCGAACAACGTTAATAGAAACTTTAAATGGGGCGATTACTTTCGCTCCATTTTTTTGTATACTTAATAGACAGAAAATTCAATACAATAAAGTGAGGTGTGTGATGAGGGAAATACTGATTGGCATTTTAGCGGCCTTATTTTTTGCGGTTACATTTGTATTGAACCACTCAATGGAATTGGAAGGCGGAAGCTGGCTATGGAGTTCTTCACTCCGCTACTTCTTTATGCTTCCCTTTCTCATTTCCATTGTCGCTATTCGGGGAAAAGGCGGTTTTCGTATTTTATCGAATGAAATGAAAGATCATCCCGGTGCATGGCTCATTTGGAGTTTTGTCGGGTTCGTATTATTTTATGCGCCGCTTACATTTGCCGCGGCATTCGGTCCAGGCTGGCTCGTATCGGGTACATGGCAGTTTACGATTGTAGCAGGTGTTTTATTGGCTCCGCTATTTATTACGACTGTCGCCGGAAAAGACGTCAGGGCAAAAATCCCGCTTATTTCACTTGGCATCTCGGGCATTATTTTATTCGGGATTTTGCTTATTCAAATCCCGCAGGCACAGTCAGTTTCTATGAAAAGCCTGCTTCTCGGTATTCTGCCAGTAATTATCGCGGCATTTGCCTACCCGCTCGGCAATCGGAAAATGATGGAGTTATGCAAGGGAAGAGTCGATCCGTTTCAACGTGTTCTAGGCATGACAATCGCTTCCTTGCCTGCATGGATCATACTCGCAATCTATGCATTGTTTACTGTCGGCCTGCCCTCTGCGAGCCAAGTATATCAGTCGCTGCTCGTTGCTGTTTCTTCAGGTGTTATTGCGACAATACTTTTCTTTATCGCAACAGACCGTGTGCGCCATGATCAAGGAAAGCTGGCGGCCGTTGAAGCAACACAATCGACAGAAGTGCTTTTTGCGATGGTCGGTGAAATGATTTTACTAAGTGTACCGCTTCCGCAGCCGATTGCTTTAATCGGATTGGCGGTTATCATTATCGGCATGCTGCTACATAGCTATCACACAGTACTTATGAACAAAAGATTACAGGCAGCAAGTGAAAAAGGGTAGCGACATTGCGTCACTACCCTTTTTGCTACATCCCCCACTGCCAAATGCCAGTCGGATCTTTATACATTATAAACACATATTCCCCTACAGCTTCGCGGTTATACTGGTAGCGTATTTCCACTTCTGTATCGGATAAATACGTAACATTTCGGTAGGATGCTTCCAAAAACAGCTCGCCTAAACGGTTCGAATGTGTAAATGGAATATCACTTGCCGATAATCTTTCACTAATTGACCCATCTCCAAAAATTTGATCATACAAATAAAGATCAAAGTATTGTTCTGGTGTATAGTCATTTTCTAACTCAAAATAAATTGATGTTGTTGTACTTTCCTCTGCCAATGCTACGACTTCCCCGTAAATTTTATGCACAGCGGTAATTGTACCTGCCTGCATTGTACCCTCTGCCGGGAAATGATTCACCAAAAAGTATTCACGCGCATTCAATAACTGATCGTAGCCTCCTGCAATCGTATTGCCGTTTTCCTCATACAATTCCTTTAATTCCGATCTTACAGGCTTCCCATTTACCGTTAGCTTGCCGTCCTGCAAAACGACACGGTCTCCTGGTACTGCAACTACTTCATAATAGGCGTTTTCGTATATTGGTAAATGACTGCTCGTATTAGTCATCGTTCGTACTACATCGCCCGCTTCATATACGGCTTCATCAAATAAATTTTCCTGACGTTCTATCACTGTATGGTAAAGTCCCTTTTTCCCTGCAAGTGTAAAGGATTCTTTGTCTACATATTGTAAATCCGATAATTGTTCCAGCACTGGTAGCTGTGCAAAGGAATCATAATCGATTGTTGATAATTGCTTCTGTTTTTGAAGAGTAGCAATTTCCGCTAAATCATCAAGCGGATCATAAGGGGCACCCCGCCCTTCATTTCCCGAATTATACGTAAAAGGAACGGCTGTCATAAATAGGAATACCGCAACTGCTGCAACTGCTGCCGTTACTAATTGAACATGCCATGAACGTTTCTGTTTTCGGGGGGGCGGAGTCAATTCGGATTTCACACGCTGCTTAATACGACTTTCCTGCAAGCGTGTATCACCCATCATTTCATCCAGTTGTTTTTTAAATGGATCCATGCATCATTCCTCCAATCCCTCTTCGCTAAAAAACTCTTTCAATTGTTGCTTTGCTCGACGCAAACGTGTTTTCACCGTATTTTCATTCAGCTGTAAATACAGTGCAATATCGGCAATGGACTGTTCGTCATAATAAAATAAAATGAGCGGTTCACGATATTTCAGTGGTAGCTGGAATAACTTCTGTTCAAGTGATGCAAGATGCTCTTTTTGTATAACTTCTTCGTCCGTACCTTTTGTTTGAGCAAAGATCGTTTCAAAAACGACATCCTTTTTATGCTTCCATGAGCGTAAATAATCTTTTGCACGATTGGCTGTCATTTTTGTTAAATACGTTTTCAATGACGACTCATTGCGAAACTGGTCGCTCTTTTGAAAGTATGTTACAAACACTTCCTGTACGATGTCCTCGGCGGTAGCCCAATTTTTAACGTACAAATAAGCAATGCGTACTAGATAACGCGTGTGCTCATCAACAATTGCATCAAATTCTCTCATGTAACGATTAACACCTTCTTATATCCTTAAGACCAGTCCACCCCCTTTACAAAGGACGTGAACTGTTCAAATGTTTTATTTTCCGTTATGCCGAAACGATTGACCTCATAATTTGACTGCTGCATATTAGCATAGCCTTCATTTGTAGTAAAACCGATTAACAGCCCTACTTCCTTCATCGCTGCGATCATATCTTCATCGTAATGACCAAATGGATACGCTAAAGAAGTCGCATTCGTCAGCATATTTACATTTTGCTGCAAATCCTTCGCAATGTCAGCGGATGACAACTCTAATGCGATTCCTGCCCCTTTGCTGAACTGATGCAAGTTATGTGTATGCGCTTCGTATTGAAACACGTCCGTCATTTGCTGCATCTCTTCGGCCGTGAAAAATTGAAGGGGTCCTTTGGCGTCAAAAACTTGTTCACCTTCAAAGCGCTCTGTACGAGAAGATATAATATGCTGTACCGCAGAAAATCCATGTTCCTTTAAAATTGGGTAAGCATAGACCTTTGTCGATAATAAACCATCGTCAAATGTAATGAGGATTGAATTAACCGGTAAAATTTGGCGACCTTCCAAATAATCATAAAGCTGCGTTGTCGAAATTGTTGTAAATTGCTCTTCAGCTAAAAAGGCCATTTGCTGTTCAAATGATTGTACAGAAACCGTACTCGCATTTGTCACCATTTCTTCTTTCGGCAAAATATGATGATACACTAAAACTGGAATTCCTTCATCTATTTCAACTGATGTTTTATGTATATAACCGGCACGTTCTCCTACTTTTATGACAAACCAACCGTCAAGCTCCCCCACGATCGGGTAACGAAAACCCTGTGAAAGCTGCAGCAACACACTGCTCTTAAGATTTTTTTCTTCATATACATTTATTTGTTCTGTCGTTTTAATTGAGTTCGTTATTTCTGTATTAACTAACGTCTTAAGGGGACGTTTTTCTACAGTGGCACTTCCCTTTTTAATAAAAGCCGAAATTTTCCCGAATCGCAGTTCGTAATAAAGTTCATCTTCTCCTACGATGGCAAAAGAAGTATTCGAATGTACAATTCCAATTTCCGTGAGGGCACTTCCTTTTATATAAATCGGCTGTTCTTCATTCAGTACTATGACTTTTTCAAATAGATGCGTAGTTTGTTCTATTTGGGTTCCTTTATCTATAGCTGTTATATCCTTTTCATTTGCAACTGCACGTTCAATCTTTTCACTTGAACCTCTATATTCAATTGTCAGGAATAATACGCATACAGCGATAAACCCTACAGCAATTAACTTTTTCATCATTTCCTCCGCCTACATTTTTTATTTAAGCAACGTACAGACGGAGAAATTCAAAATAAGTTTCAAAAAAGTTTTAGAAATTTTTTATACACAAAAATACCCGTATCTGTAAGCGACACGGGCAATGGGTCTCCCAACAAAGGAAGAAAAATATAAAGGGTGAAAAACTCAGTGTCTGACACACAGTCAAACTTACATTCTAAATGAGGGGGTTTAGAACGCTATGGCTGAGCTAACAAACTCCTGGAGAAAAGTTGTTAGCTCAGACTTATTTGTACTGTATTACAAATAAGCTCTTGCTACAGTTATAATGATAATGATTATCAGTATCATTGTCAACCCGTTTCCAAAAATCTTTTTAAGTATTTTTTAATGAACGTCGATATTGGTACTGTTTGTATTGGAAGACCATAAAGCAGCCGATACAAAAGCCTAAAATTGCTACAAATGATGCAACCGCCACCATAATCGTAAAGCTGTATGCAACGACCGGCCAATCAAATGCAAAACCTACTATTCCACCTGCCAGACAAATGCTTGCAATCGCTGAATTGAATTTTTGCTGTCCGATATCTTCAGGAATATACGTTTTGATGTCTTTCGTTAAAAATATTTTCGCAAAACGCATAATTGGATTAAACCCGGTGAAAATCCCAAGTAAATTTGCAATTAACGGTATCGCTAAAATCCAGTACTGTCCTGTCACCCATGTGATAACGACTGATAAAAATATAACCCACTGATTTACACGAACTAATGGTCTTGGTACAGAAATCGGTTTCGTCATTAAAAACCAACCTTTCTTATATGTTTTATTCATTTTAGCGTTTTTTACCGCGTTTGTGAAGAGAAATGGTATAGTAAATGTAAATATTTTTTTAGAAAAGGTGATACGTATGCCTGCACTTTCTTATGATCAAGTAAGACAATTAAATTCCTATAGTATTTTTACCGAAGAACCTGACCGTCCATTATTTACATTGGCGAATCTACATAAAGACTTCTATTTGACGGATTTCCGCAATTTGATGATGGGCATCACGAATGCTGCAACGGAAGCTGCGGCCATCTCCCACTTCGGACGTCGCTACGGCATGTTTGTCGCAATGCAGTTTTATATGCTGACGACGTATGATGAAGTTTGGGACGGCAAGCCAGAAGATTTGCGTTTCGCTATTGTTCAGGAGTTCGGCATTCATACACTCGGGATGTATATAAACCCAAATGATTTCCGTTATGTGGAGGATGATGAGCGTGAGCGAGTGATGACGGATATTTTATACAAGACATCTGTTGTTATTGGCCAGCTACGGAAAACAACGTCCATTTCGCCGCTGACTTTATGGGAAAATATTTTCGGATACATGCTTTGGCACTTCCATACATTACTCGAAAATCCGGCATTGGCTGACCGTGCTTTCGAGGACCTGGACATGCTCGAAGATAAAAATGTTTGGCGTTACTTCTCGGACAAATCACTGTTTTTAAATTATACAGGCGGAAAAAGCCCTTCTGCTCTCATCAATCAGCCTGTTCGCAAAAGCTGCTGTTTTTCAAAAGACATCCCCGGCTTAATGGCTTGCGGATTTTGCCCGATGAAATAATGTTTTGTTTTAAATGCCGTTTAACCGCGGCACTTTTTTATTTTGCAGGATTTGCTTGGGGTCACGTGTTTCTAATATCCGGCCTTCTATTATCGCTGCAACCACTCGACGAAAAAAAACGATGCTACAAACTTCATAGCATCGCCTTATCATCTTATTTCATTGCACTGTTTTTCAATGTTGTTGCGATCACTTTGGCGCCATCGAGCAATGCCTTTGCATCAAAGGTCATTTTCGGATGATGGAGTCCCGGACCAAGATCTGCGCCAACGCCGATCATCGTCGCCTTCAACTCTGTATTTTTAATCGTATAGAAGTGGAAATCATCGCTTCCTGGTGTTACTACTGCCGGTGCTAGACTTTTCTCTCCAAGTGCTTCAACAATCGAGCGTTCTGCAATTGCGGCAGCTTCCGATGATACTTCCGCGCCTGGTGTAACGTCCATCCAATCCCATCCAACCCCAATATCGAACATCGCTGCAATTTGTTTCAAGCCTTTATCAACATCACGCTGTACTTGCGCCAATACTTCATTTTTCTGTGCACGTACATCGATTGAGAAAGTCGCATTTCCCGGAATAATATTGACGCTTCCGCCATCTGCTACAATTTTCGTTAACTTCGCTGAGTATACTTCAAATGGATCGACATGGATATTTTTCAGCATTTGCTGAATCGCTACAACGACATCAATTGCATTTTTCCCTTGGTGCGGACGAGCACCATGTGCATCAATACCAGTAATTGTCCCAGTTAAGAATGCTGCAGCACCATGATAGATTGCAGGTGATACTTTCCCTAATGGCAGCTCTTCCATAGGACGTAAATGAACACCGAATAAATGGGTAACATTTTCCATTACACCTCGGTCAATCATCGCCAATGCGCCGCCACCTGTTTCCTCAGCCGGCTGGAAAATAAAGCGGATTTTCTTTTTCAAAGGTTCATTTTTTAATGCATAAAGCGCACCTAAAACAATTGATATGTTTGCATCATGTCCACAAGAGTGATTTGCCTGCATAACCCCATCCACTTCTTGCCATAGTGCATCGATATCCGCACGAACCGCAATTGTTTCTTCGCCTTTTCCGATTTCCGCGACAAGACCAGTCACATCATCAAACATTTTATAGCTGACGCCCATATCATCTAAGATTTCTGCTAATTTTGCTGTTGTATTTATCTCTTTCCAGCTTACTTCAGGGTTTGCATGGAAATATTGAAACCAATCAAAAATCATTTGTTCTGTAGAATTAACCGCTAACATGAAACGCACCTCGAATATTATTTAGTACTTCTATTATACAGTACAATTTTTGCATACTACATTATTAGTGCCTAAAAAAACGACATCTATCCAATCAGTTTCGTTGAATAGACGCCGTAATATTTTTAAATTCATTTTAAAAACTCCTTTATAGGCTTGAGAAAAACCCTTGCGGATATTGAGTGCGTTCTTCACTTTCCGAAACCTCTTGCTGCTCGGCTAACTCAAACTCCACCTCTTCGTCAAATAAGTAAGTTTCAAACGTCGACTTTAAAAGTGTTGACATATCATTTTCTCCCCTTTAAATTATTTGAATTTTTAATTAATTTAAATAATATAATGGTTTTTCAAGAAAATCAACAAATAAATGCACTTAATGCATAAAAAGTATTAAATCTATCTATTTTCGAGATAAATAGAAAAGCGCCTGAAATAAATTTCAGACGCCTCACTTTTATGAAATGGCCACTTTGGAACCGTTTCCTTTATTTCTAGTAATATATTGAATCACGAACATAACTCCAAATACAATAAGTCCAATTGTATCCGACAGTGATTCAGGGTAAATCATTGCTAAACCTGCACCCAATAAAATAATACGTTCAATCCAGCTTACAGGGCGGTACCAGTAGCCAATAATTCCGACACCTATTGCAATCATACCCATAATCGCAGTGAACACTACCCATAAAATTTGCCAGATCGTTACATCAATCATAAGCAGTGCCGGTGAGAAGACAATCATGTACGGAATAATGAATGCCGCGATGGCAAGCTTCGCGGAGTTCACACCAGTACGAATCGGATCTCCTCCAGAAATACCGGATGCTGCAAAGGCGGCGAGCGCAACAGGCGGTGTAATATCCGCAATAATACCGAAATAGAACACGAAGAAGTGCGCTGATAAAACTACAATCAGTGGAGCTGCACTTGCCGCTACGTCCGGCGCTAGTAAGGCAATGATTGCTGGTGCAGCAATCGTTGATGTAATAACATAGTTTGCCGTTGTCGGTGCACCCATACCTAAAATTAACGAAGCAATCATTACAAAGAATAACGTAAGGATAATACTGCCTCCTGCTAATTTTACTAAGCTGTTTGCAAGAGACAGCCCTAATCCTGTCTTTACAACAACACCTACAATAATACCCGCACAAGCTGTTGCAGCAGCAACTGCTAATGCCGAGCGTGCACCCTCAACCATTCCATCGATAATTTCTTTAAAGCCGAATTTCACGTCAGGATTAATGAACCCGACAACTATACAAGAAATAATTCCGTAAAGCGCCGCGTGAATTACCGGTACACCTGACATCATTAGAATGATAATCAGTACAATCGGAATAAGTAGATAAATTTTCTTGAATACTTTAGAACGATCTGGCATTTCTTCATCTTTTAAGCCACGTAATCCTAAACGCTTTGCTTCAAAGTGTGTCATGATCCAAATACCTGTAAAGTATAGAACTGCCGGAATAGCCGCAGCCTTGGCAATATCCCAATATGTGACACCACGACCGATAAACTCAACCATTAAGAACGCAGCAGCACCCATGATTGGCGGCATTAACTGTCCACCTGTAGATGCCGATGCCTCTACAGCACCAGCAAAGTTTTTGTTGTAGCCGAGACGTTTCATCATCGGAATCGTATATGAACCTGAAGTTACTACGTTTGCTACAGAACTTCCTGAAATTGTACCTTGCAGTGCAGATGAGAAAATTGCAACTTTTGCAGGACCACCTGTTAATTTTCCGGCAATCGCAATCGCTAAGTCATTAAAGTATTCCCCTACCCCTGTTTTTACAAGGAACGCGCCGAATAATAGGAACGCAAAAATAAATGTAGAAGATACTGCTAATGGTGTCCCTAAAATCCCGTCTGTCGAGAAGAACATTAAGTTCACAATACTATCCAAACTTTGACCTCGGTGTGCCATAAAGTCCGGCATATACTGACCATAAAATGCGTAAAGTAAAAACAGCCCGGCAATAATAGTGATTGGTAAACCGACCGCTCTACGGGCACCTTCCAATACGATAATTACTGCCAGTATTCCGATATAGAAATCCATTGTTTGTAGTTGACCTAAACTTTGAACGAGCCGGTCATAATTGATTACCCAATAACTCCCTACAATAATAGCAATAACAGCTAAAATATAGTCATAAAACGGAATTGTCCGTTTTGATAGCTTACGGCTTGCTGGGAAGAGTAAAAACACAAACGTCAAAGCAAATCCAATGTGAACCGTACGCTGAATTTGTGCAGGAAACTGTCCGAAAATTGCTGTGTAAACTTGGAAAAGTGTAAATGCAAGTAAACCAAAATAGATGAAATGCTTCATGAAATTTTGCGGGTTACGCTGATTTGATTCCAAATCATATTTTTCAAGTAATTCTTGCTGCTGTTCCAAAGTAAGTGATTCGTGTAAAGCTTCTGTATCTACCGCCACTTTCTTCTCAGTCATCTAATTCGACTCCTTTCAATTTGTCATATAAAGACAATTTTTGAATCGTTACCATATAGGATTTCCCTCGTACTAAATGCTTTTTTAAAGGAATGATTTTCCCTCTATGCTGAAGATTTAATTTATAGTCGACATTCCCGATATGTAACGTAAAATTTTCTAATTTTGCATCATTGTACTGAAGTGTATAGACCCCATCTTCATATTGTAGTGTCTGCCCTTCTTCAGCATGCCCTGGCATCCCTATTGCCACATCCGTATACTCCATTGCAAGCAGCTGAAGTTCATTTGTAGGCAGCACTTTATAACTCTCTGTTACATCCGTTAAATGTATGGAATGAGTAAAAATCATCTGAAACTCATTTTCATCCTTCAACGGCAAAAAATGTTGAACAGGCTTCTGAACTCTTGTCTCTGTAAAAGTTATGCTCCGTTCAAAAGGAATAAACCAAACAATAACACTAAGAAAAACCAGGATGATAAAAATCCATTTTTTCATTTGAATGATCACTCGCTTAAATAAAAAATACAACAAAGGCCTCTGAAGCTATTTTTGCGACAGAGGCCCTTTGATTTTCCTAATTACTTCACTTCATCAAAGTATCTTTGTGCACCTGGGTGTACGTCAATACCGATTCCGTCTAAGCCTGTTTCAGCTTTAATAAATTCGCCTTTAGCGTGACCAATTTTATCTGTATTATCATAGATTGCTTTTGTCATTGCATACACTAAATCTTCTGGCAGGTCTTTATTTACTGCTAACATTGCACCTACAGAAACAGCAGGAACTTCTGCTTCTAAACCGTATGTGCCAGCAGGAATATTATCCACAGCATAGTACGGGTACTTCTCGATTAACTCTGCCGCTTTGTCTGCTTCAACTGGAATGATGTGCACCCCATTTGTTGCATTTAAAGCTTCAACAGCACCAGTTGGGTAACCAGCTGTAATAAATGCTGCATCAATTTGACCTGATTGAATACCGTCAGTAGATTCACCGAAGTCTAAGTTTTGTGCTTGAATATCATCTTTAATTGATAATCCGTGGATTTCCAATAATTGCTCAGCGTTTGCATAAGTACCAGAACCTGGTGCACCTACAGAAACTTTTTTACCTTTTAAATCTGCAAATGTTTTAATGCCTGAATCAGCTAATGTTACTAATTGAACTGTTTCCGGATATAAAGCGCCTAATGCAACTACAGAGTCAATTTTTTGCCCTTCGAACATTAAAGTTCCTTGAGTTGCATAGTAAGCGATATCTGTTTGAACGAACGCAACTTCACCGTCACCTGCAGCTAAAGCTGTCATGTTTGCTGCAGAAGCTTGTGATACCTCAGCAGTTGTTTTTACCCCTGTATCCGTTGTAATTAAATCCGCAAAAGTTCCTCCTAATGGATAGTAAGTCCCTTGCGTACCACCTGTTAAGATACTTAAAAACCTAACATCTCCGAAATCTGCCTTTTCAGAGCCAGAATCCGTTTTGTCAGTACCTGTAGATGTTTCAGTACCAGTTGAAGTTGATGTTTCAGCATCATCATCCCCACCACATGCAGCCAGGACTAAAATGAATGCACTTAGTACTAATAAGAAAAGCATATTTTTAGATTTGAACATGAAATTATCCCCCTTTTTACCTTATTATAGAATTTATTTTACATACACAAATATTCAAAAGTCAATTAATATCTTAAAAATCTAATTATTCAGTATTCAGTAATATTCTATTATAAGCATAAAAGTGCTATAGAATGATGTTTTTCACTAACTATTCTCTATCCCAAAATTAATTTTCTCTATCAATTCATGTAATGTTATGCATAAAAAATGAATAAAATTATTTTTCTAATATATGATATTTTTCACCTGATTTACACCTCTCTTTCCAATTTATCGCTTAAGGCAAAAAAAATACCCTTTCTCTCTTTTGGAGAAAATGGTATTTTTCGTGTTTTACATTTGTTATTATTCGACTACTCCACAAACAATACGCGCACCTGAATTTCCTGACGGATCTGTTTTGTAATCATCCGCTTTTTCATGAATGACAACTGCGGTGCCATCTGCATCAAACAGCGAATTTTCTTTTCCTTTTTCAAGTGTAAAATCAGCTGTCACAAAATTCAACTCAACTTTACCAGCTTCATCAGCAGTAATATTCGGTAAATCCCCTAAATGCGGACCTTCTGGGTTATTCACGCCATGCTGCTTTTTCATAGGGTTGAAATGAGCTCCTGCCGATTCAAAGCTAGGTGGTTCACACTTCCCTACTTCATGCAGATGGATTCCATGATCACCCGGCGGTAAACTATTTAATACAGCAGTCAGTTCGACTCCTTTAGACGATTCTTTAAATAAAACTTCACCAACTAGATTGTTTTTTGTATCATACATCTGCGCCTTTGCAGATAATGTTTCCGGTGCACTTACCGGAACTGTTTCCTTTTGAAATAAACTGCATCCGCTTAATAATAGTACAAATACGAATAAGCAAATTACTCGCACACTATCCCCTCCTTGCAGCTAGTATTTCAATAAAGAGGGCTGAATATACAAAAAGCCACCCAAAATTGAGTGGCTTCTTTTCTTATTAGTCTAAAATTTTAACTTGTACTGTACGGCGACCCCATTCATAGGCGTTACCTAGGTCTGGAATAAATACATCAATTTTATTGCCTTTAATTGCTCCGCCTGTGTCAGCTGCAACAGCTTCCCCATATCCTTCAACCCAAACTTTTGTCCCTAACGGAATGACACGCGGGTCTACTGCAATTACTTTTAAATTTGGATTGGCACGTAAATCCGTACCATTTGCAGTTGTTCCTGAACATCCTTCACAATAGGCTGTATATGCTGTCGCTTCAACAGTCAACGTTCTTCCTGTATCAGGAGCTGCACTTGTTGTTGTTTTTGCCTCTGTACCGCCTGTAGCGCTTTTCACTTCACTCTTGGCGTATTCCTGTTGAGGTCCGGATACTGTGATAGAGTCACCCGGGTAAATTAAGTCTGAATTGATATTGTTCCATTTCTGCAGCTGGTCAACTGTAGCATCATGGGCCAATGCAATATGGAATAATGTATCCCCTGGTGCAATCGTATATACTTTCTCATCATGACCGCCAATTTTTAATGTATCTCCTACAAAAATTGTATTACTCGTTAAATTATTCAATTCCTTTATCTCATCAACTGACGTTTGAAATTGTTTACTAATTTTATAAAGTGTATCTTCAGGTTGGATCGTATAAGTATCTGCAGAAGCTTGAGATGCAAATAGCCCCCCTGTAGCGAATACTCCTGCTAATAGAACTGCCATTAATTTTTTCTTTGTCAAATTTCTGTCCCTCCATATTTTTCAAATAAATTTTAGTTGTTTTTTACTCTCCTATAACCTTACAGCAACTACATTGCAACACGATGACGCGGATATGAACCCTGCATTACAAGCACATTGCAGAGCTTTTGGATAATTATTACTAAATTTGAAGCGATTTATACATAGATTTACCATTTTTTTGCGGAGGGACAGGAAAAGAGCGAAAAATAATTGGGAATCCATTTTCAGACTTATTACAAATCCCCTTGTTCCTTTAATAATTCTTTCTATTTTGACGATATAATTGAAAAGGAGGGATTACTATGGAATTAAATGCCATTATGTCAGCTCAGCTAGCATCACTGCAGCAAACTGTGCAGATGAGTATTTTAGACAAGGCAATGAATACCGGCGCGGCAACTGCTGTTCAAATGATCGAAGCAATGCCCCAACCGCAAGCAACTCCAGCACCCCACCCTTATAAAGGACAAACGATTGACGTCCAGGTTTAGTATTAAAAAAGAGAGGACGCTCACGCATATGGTGAGCGTCCTTTCTGTTTTTAAAATTTAGTTAGGCCTGGCGTCAGACGAGGATATTAGAACATTTTTTTGCTTATTAGAAATTAGGAACCTGTTATTAGCACTTCGGAATCACATATTCGAAATGCTAGGAGACATTTTAGGAATTCTACATACTATATTAGATAATCCAACTTTTATTAGACAATTGAACCAAGTTTTTTAGAAGTTTTTTCATCTTATTAGAAATGATAATGCTTATGTAAACGCTGCGTTAAATTTTGGTTAAACACTTTTAAAAAAACATTTTTGGGGTATAACTAATAGTACACTGTTGCTATAAAGGAAAAGGAGTGATTATTATAGGTATCCATACATTTTTTACAAGTTTAAATGATTTGGAGCGCATCATCCGTTGCCCGGGTCGCTTTAAATTCGAAGAACATAATGTGGCAGCACACTCGTGGAAAGTTTCCCAATACGCCATGTTCTTTGCAACATTGGAGGAACGTGCAGGCAGTCAAATAGATTGGAAATCACTATACGAAAAAACGATTAATCATGACTTTGCAGAAGTATTTATTGGAGATATTAAAACGCCTGTCAAACATGCAAGTGTCGAACTAAAGCAAATGCTTTCACATGTCGAAGAGAAAATGATGGAGAAATTTATCCGGGAAGAAATTCCACATGATTTACAGGATGTATTTTTTGAGCGTATGAAAGAAGGCAAAGACGAGACAATTGAAGGACGACTGCTTGAGTTTGCAGACAAGCTGGATCAGTTTTACGAGTCATTTGCAGAACTGAAGCGCGGGAATACAGACAAAGAGTTTGTTCATATGTATGAAACAGCACTAAGCAAGTTACTGTTGATTGATCTTCCAGTATCTGTAGACTATTTCCGCAACGAAATTTTATCTGATGTTGTGACGGAAAAGACGGTCATCGATATAGCACTTTTAACGGAAAACATTTTACAACAGCATACTGAATAATAACAGAAGGCTTCCGATTAATAAGGAAGGCTTTTTTATTTTGGAAATAAATCCATCTTTTTATTTCTGAAAATCTTTAATAAATCCATTCAAATCATTTGACTTTTTTTAAAAAACATACTTTATTGCATTCCGATTTAACTTACTATAAGATATCAATAAGGCTACGTTGTACGTACGAATATTAAGTTTTAACCTTTATACTTATACAGGGAGTTTTACATCGATGTTGGAATGGCGTGCCTGGACTCTTTTGACTCCAGGATAGACAGGATAGCATTTGCGAACACCCACTTTGAGGAGTGGTGGTTTAAAACTTTCTATAATAACTACGGCAATGTGGCTGCTTACATAACAGCCTATGATAGCAACATTTATAGCACTTCTGACGAATTAAGTCAGAGGTGCTTTTTTGTGCAGAAATATGCGTTGGTGTTAAAAAAGATGGCCTATCTATTATGGATTGTCTTTGTTCCTCTTGGGTTGTTACTCCTCTACGAGTTATGTATATTTTAAAATTAAAAAGCTAATAATGTGTATAGATAAGGAATATTTAAGTACGACTAGAGATTAGAGGGGTGGGATGTACATGTTTTGGAAAAAAAAACAAATTGAAAGTAAGCTTGTTACTCAATCAATAACTGAATCAGAATTATCGATAGAAGCTCTGAAAAAAAGCCTCGTTCAAATGGATGATGCAGAATTTGTGGAAATTGACATTTCCGATATTCGAAAAATTTATCTTGTTTACATACGAACTCTCATTGATCAAGAAAAATTAAATGAAAGCATTATAAAACCTTTAACTAATTGTTCCAAACCGTCTATTCAAGATTGCATTGTGAATTCCTCAATTATTCACATTCCTATTTTTATAGAGGCAAAAAAACAGTTGTTTTCAGGGTCGATTTTGTTATTTGATTCTTCGCAAAACCTTTGGTTAGCTGTGCCATTAAAAAATCCTCTTGGACGTGCCATTGAAACTTCCGAAACAGAAACCATCCTGTTCGGAGCAAAGGACAGCTTTAGTGAACAAGTAGAACAAAATATTACGCTTATTCGAAGACGACTTCCCATACATGAACTGAAAGCAGAGAAGTTTACAGTCGGTTCTATGAGTGAGACAAGTGTTGTTTTAATGTACATAGAGGGGCTGACTAATCCAGATTTTGTTTCAACAGTCAAAGAGAAGATTTCTGAAATTAATTTTGATCTCTTCTTTGACTCTTCTCAAGTTGCGGCATTCATGGAGGAACATCAACACAGTATTTTTCCTCAGTTTCAGCAAACTGACCGGCCTGATGTAGTTGCTTATTCTCTAGGATTAGGAAAAATCACCCTTCTGGTAGATAATACACCATTTGCTCTTGTTGCACCCATTACTTTTTTCCATTTGTTCCAATCACCCGAGGACTATATTAATCGATGGGTAGTTGCCAGTTTTTTGCGCATCATCCGATATGTCAGTTTTGTTCTGTCAATCACATTGATTCCTTTCTATGTGGCATTGACAACTCATCACTATCAAATGATTCCTTTACAAACCCTTCTGGTCTTGGTCGACTCAAGGAGCAAGCTTCCTTTCACTCCTTTTTGGGAAGCATTTATCATGTTAATTTTTATTGAAATCATAAGAGAAGCAAGTTTAAGGATGCCTACAAAAACAGGTCAAACACTTGGGGTTATTGGTGGTATTGTAGTTGGTCAAGCGGCTGTTGAGGCTGGATTCGCTAGCAACGTATTAATTGTCATGGTTGGGATCTCGACGATAGCTGCCTTTCTTATTCCCAATTACCTTATGACAAAAGCAAATTCATTAATGCAATTGATGCTTCTTGTTTTTTCTTCTTTATTTGGGTTAATGGGGATTGCACTAGGAATTATTGCTATTTTAGCCCATCTTAATAGCTTGTCTTCAATCAAGCAACCCTATTTTTCACCAGTTTCCCCTTTCTTTAGAAAGGATTGGATTGACTTATTCATTCGAGGACCCTTAGTCAAAATGTTGGAACGTCCAGAGCATCTTAAACCTCTAAAACTGAAGAGATATAAAACTAGGAGGTGACTTGATGGAAACCCACCAATTATTTAAAAAGAATGTAACCTATAATGGGCTCTATGCCATGTTGTTGGTAAATCGCCTCCAAATGCTATACTTTTTTCTTATTATGCCAAATATCTTGATCCATCCATATATGATTTGGGTGCTTATAGCTGTCGGGATATTATCCCAACTAAACCTTCTTCTTTTATCTAAGTGGCTTTCATCCCGATTATCTAGCAATGGATATGATGGATTTGTCCAATTGTTTGGAAAAAAACTGGTACGGTTTCTCTCTTTCATCGGATTGTTCTTTATTCTGCTTAAACTTTCCGTCATAACCTTAGGATTCAGCGAAATTGTTCAAACATTTATGCTTCCATCAACAGATACAAATTTTCTTGTCTTTTTTATATTGTTGTTCTGTTTTTATGTCGCAGCTAAGGGCATTGAACATACCATTCGTTTTGTGTTAATTTCTTTTTTCAGTACATTTTGGATGATTATATTTTTCGTTTTTTTCTTCTTTCCTCCAATAGCTCAACTTAGTGATTTGTATCCACTTATTCCAATGGAGTGGAAAGTAGAAAATTGGAAGGCTTTTTTTTTAATTTTGTCTTCCTATTCTGGTCCGGAATTTCTGGTATTTTTGGGACCATGGCTTAAAACAAACAATAAAACCTTTCGCTATTTGTCATACGGTAACGCGCTCACCGTTGTAGAGTATGTATTCCTATTTATAGCATCCCTACTTTATTTCGGTTCTAATTATTTAAGTAAAAGTCAATATCCAATTATTAATATGGCCCGTTATTTTCAAAACCCAGTGTTTGAACGAATTGATATGATCATGCTTTCCTTTGAATTATTTAACTTAGTTTTTGCGGTTTCCCTATTTCTACTATTGTTTTATGGAGCATCTAAAATAGCTTTTGGTAAAATGAGCAAGCCGTCCAGTGGAAAAGGTTTATTCTTCAGTGTATTCCTTATTTTTATCGGAATGGTTCTTTTGAATGAATTATTTTGGAAACCGTGGGAGAAGCAGAACTTTTTACTTAATCTTCAAATTATTGTTGGAAGCATAAGCTATTTTCTTGTTCCACTTGTTATTGTTTTAGTAATGAAAAAAAAGGGGTG
This sequence comes from Solibacillus isronensis, assembly GCF_023715405.1. NCBI lineage: Bacteria > Bacillati > Bacillota > Bacilli > Caryophanales > Caryophanaceae > Solibacillus > Solibacillus isronensis. Next base: position 117,628 of record NZ_JAMBOC010000003.1, on the reverse strand, counting down.
TTAAAAAACATGTGTCTATATAAAAAGATATGTAAAAGATTGATACTCCTTTTTATGACATTTTGGTTAGCTGGCTGTGCCCCTTTTACCGAAAATAACCTTATTGAAGAGATTTCTCCCATTACTTTTTTGTCAATTAGTAAGGGGGATAATGGGAAATTAAAAGTCAGTACAATTTTGCCTTCTCTAAGTAAAAAAAATAAGAATGTTATGTCGCAAGAAGTCAGCTTACTAAAGGAGGGAGTACAGAAGTACAACTTAAACTTCTACCAGGAAGTTAAATCCGGACAAATGCGGATGCTGTTAATTAGTGATGAACTTGCAAAAGAGGGGATTATGTCCATTATAAATGTAATATTGACTGATCCGGATATTCCTTTGAGAATCTATTTAGTTATCGTAAAAGGAAATTTCGAAAAATACTTAGAAAGTCAATTGGACAAAGATGAAAACTTTGATTACTCTTTTTATCGAATGCTGAAGCACTATGATGAAAAAAACCAAGGAGAATTAACTGTCATTAATCTTCATCAATTTAAGCATTTACTCTATACTCCTTATTCAGATCCTTTCTTGCCTGTATTCAAAATACAAGAGGATGGGGTCAACTATGAAGGTACAGCCTTGTTTCAAGATGACAAGCTAGTTGAAACGATTTCATCTTTAGATGATCGCATCTTCCAGCTAATAAACAACGATCACTACTTAAGCGTTTTACCGATTTCAGAATTAGAAGTTGTACTGGGTCATGTTAGATCTAAAATAATAGTAGATATGGATAGCAGCTATTCTACAATGACCTATACCGTGAATATAGACACTAGGATTGAGGAATACCGGGGAGAGAAGCAATTATTTGACCCAAAGGAGTTAGAAAATATGAAAAAAGATATCGAAACTCATCTTGAACAACAAACTCATGAACTATTTAAAAAGATGCAAGAATTGAAAGTGGATCCATTACAGCTTGGCGTACAAACAAAAAGACCATTCTCAAAACCAATGGAAGAAAAAAAATGGATCGAAATGTTTGAGGAGATGGACATTAAAATAAAATACAATATTAATATTGATCCTTTGACGGATGCAAATTCAAAAAGATAAAACCTTTAATTTTTCCTATTTAATGAAAAGTATGCTAATTATTTATGCTGTTAATTGCATTATATTAGTGACCCACCACCCCCACATTTGAGGAGTGGTGGTTTAAAACTTTCTATAATAACTACGGCAATGTGGCTTCTTACATAACAGCCTATAGCAGCAATGTTTACAAACACTTTCATTTAAATAGTGAAGGTGTTTTTTAATTAAAAATTTTCCGAAATCAAAATTCCCCATTGAATAACCGTTTGTTATTCAATGGGGAAAAATGCTTGAGACTGTCGCTACCCTTTATAAAGTAATGATTCTTTTTCAAACAGGATTGGACCAGTACTCGTTCTTACTATAAATGAAGAGTGTTCTAAATAATCGGCTAAAACAACTGCCCCAATGCCTAAAATCTCCACTTGGACATCAACACGGTGGGCACTTTTTTTCAGCTGTGAAAGAATAGGTTTCAACTGATCCAGCTCCTGTAACTTTTCACAGTACAAAATAATATCAATATCACTGTTTTCATGGCAGACGTTAATTCCCGTTGCCATTGAAAAACCAACACTTCCGCCAATCCCCCATTTAAAACCGTCCAATACCTTTTCAATATAAGTTAGTGATTGGACATGCGTCTCAGGATATGGATTCGCCAGAACATCAAACGGCCGAATTACACGTTTAATGTTCGATATCGTTGTAATCGCTGCAAATCGTTTCGACCGATTATTCCCACGAAAGCCTATCGCAACTTTCCCGTCCTCTACTTTCATCCGTCTCACAACAGCAACGCCTTTAGCCATTTCATCCTCATTCATCCAATCAGGATAATCACCGAAGTACTCGATTTGATCCTTGGACTTTAAATACACTAAATCATGTACAGTTAGTTCCATTGTTGCGTGATTTTTCCACGTACAGCAATCGATGCTTTACGACCATTTTCAACCGCTACTTTTGATTGAATTCGATTTGCTAACGTTCTATCTCCAGACTGAATTATATCTTCTTTTGCCATTACAATTGAATGAAGAACTTTTCGAACTTGTTCTTTAGATGGTTCGTCTGCGTTAATACCGTGGATCAACTCATGTAATGCGCCAAGCGTTTGGAATGAATGGACATCATACGCCATCGATGGAACAGATTTTGCGAATTCATCCAACTCTTCAACAGTACGCATTGTAACAAGCGCTGCTGATTTTTTGGACATTACATGTACTTGCACTTCTGAATCATCAAGCGAAATAATACGGTTACCTTGCATGCCGTGTGCTAAAAATGCTCCTGAAATCGCTTTACCTACAACACATGTGACGATCGGATGACCGCTTTGACGTGCATATGCATACGCTTCAACACTTGCTGCACATGCTAAGTAAATGCCGAATAATTCTTCATGATAGCCGAATGCCTGACCCGGAACATCGACAATAGGAACGATTAATCTTTTATCCGCTGAATCCTTATCTTCTTCAATTGCCTGACGTACATATTTTGCAACAGTCCACGCTTCCTGCAGACCAAACTCCCCATTGCTGGCACGGTAAAATTTATTTTCACTGTTTGGCACTACAGCAATGAAACGAGCTTTTTCTCCATTTAAATGGGCATCTGCCACTAAAACAGATGGCGTTTCTGAAATTGATGGTGCGTTATTTGTAAATGCATTAAACCACGTACGGCCTCTGCTTGAGTTTTCCCCGTCTGCAACCTTTGAATCTGCAGTTGCCAAGTCAGATCGGTTTCTTAAAATTTCCTGTGCTTCTTCAGGGCTGATCTTTTCCTCAAACTGCAAATGATTCAGCATATTTAAAAATGTATCGTACTCAGTTGTTCTGTGTTTGAAGTTGTTTTTTGTCCATAAGTCTTCCAGCGCATCTAAGTAATTGACAACATCATCTTCAACGATGGCATCCACTAAATTCGAATTGTAGCGCATTGATCCACCAATCATTTTCCAGATAAACGGCTTTTGTTTTGCATTTAGCTCTTGGATACCCGCTTCCTGCTGAACTACTTCAGGGCCATTCATGCCAAGTCGCCCTTCTCGTGTCATGATTAAAGCGGAACAAAGACCAGCTGTTAGCGACATTCCTCCGAAAGAACCGACTTTCCCCGGAATAATACCGATTACAGGTACATATTTTTTCAATGCAACAATTGCAGAACTAATTTCAGCAATTGAAAGCAACCCGTAGTTCGCTTCTTGCAGACGAACGCCGCCTGTATCGTAAATGATGACCGGATGGATCAGTTCCCCTGCTTCACATGACACAAATGCACGCTCTAAAGCACCTGCAAATTTTGCACCGGAAACTTCACCGATTCCTCCACCTTGGAAACTTCCTTCTATTGAAATAACTAATGAACGACGACCTCGAATTGTCCCTTGCATTATAATCATTCCGTCATCACTTTGCGGCACGATGTTTTGTGCTTCCAAATGAGGTGATTCAAAAAAGTCGAAAGGACCTAATATTTCATGTGCTGTTCCTTCATCTAATAGTAAAAGTGCACGTTCTCTTGCTTTACTTTCTACTATACTTACAGGTAATGTAATAGAATTATTCACCGAAAACCACCTCCGCCGCCTGTGCAAGTCGTATCGATACGACACCTGGTGTTGCACCGAAATCATTAATTTTGATTGAAGCCAATATATCCTGCTGAGAAACAAAACGCTCCACTACTTTTTGCCAAGTTTCAGCATAACCCGTAATTCCTGTACGAACTTCTACTTTTGTTTCCGAGCCTTCGATTGGCTGGATCAGTATTTCTAAATCCCCCGATCCTACAACCCCGATATGCGCTTGCTTAGTAACCGGACGATTTGCCTGAAACGTGTAATTCAACTTTTCCATGCTGTGCACCCCTTTTCAGTTTATCTGACATATTAATTACGAATAATGTGGCCGCCAACAAATCAGCCGATCCCCCTGGAGATAACCAGTGCTTAATATACAACTCATCTAGTTTCTTCATATTTGAAATTGAAAAGCTTGTTAGCAGTTTCTTCGCTTCCTGTTTCGCAAACTCCAATCCTTCAAGACCGCCTCGATGAAGTAAACACGTGTCGTTTAAATTTGCGATCAATACTAATAATGTAGTAAGTTTCGCATCTCTTAGCGACATCTTCTGAGCCGCCTGTAAAAACGCTGGCAAACTATACTTTTGGATATGCGGAAATGCCTGCTGCGCTTCTTCTCTGGCACCTGGAATCCCATAATTCTCTTTTACTTTGATCCCATTCGTTTTGGACTTTGGAATATATTGATCCGGAAGATTGGCCAGTTCTGCAGCATCATTAAATACTTGCGGAAAGAGTACCTTGCCCTGTCTTCTTGCTATTGCGGAGCAGAGTAAACCAATCGACCAGATCGCCCCTTTATGCGTATTACTATTTTCAGTAACCGCAAACATTTCCTTTTCGCCATTCCGTCCAATTGCGCCAAATTGTTCCCTTATTTCTACTGTTGGCTGTCGGTTGAAACTCAGCATTGCCATTTGATAAAACGTATTGTGCAATGAATGTGCTGAATTCTGCATTTTTGTTAAAGATAAATCATGATGCGCACCATTATTTTCTGTATCTACTAAACCAGGCTTTGGTGTTAATTGAACTTCTTCGATCAATGCTGCAACAGCCTCATCAGCAATCCGTTTACAAATCACATGCTGTTTCATCCCTTCAGCTCCTTACCAACTTTTGAATTTCGATGGTGGCTCATATAAACCGCCAGACCATTGAACAAGCTCATCAATATTTTTTGCTGCCAACAATGAACGATTCGCCTCACCGCGTAAAATATTTAAGTCTTCCGGCATTGCCACTAAACCGCGCTCGCGAAGTGATTTTGTACGCTTCACATCATTTTCCATCCCTAATGGTGTTACCCCTGCAATGGAAGCAATCATTTCTCTTCGTTCTGCCGGGCTATCTGTTTTATACAGGTAGGCAATCCCTTCTTCTGTCACAACATGTGTAATATCTTCGGCATAAATCATGACCGGTGCGACTGCCAGATTCGCCTGTTTCTTTACATCAATTGCGTCTAGACGTTCAACGAAGACTGGTGTGTTGGCATCCTGGAATGTTTCAGCTACTTGCACAACCAGCTTTTTCCCGCGAGCCAATTCATCCTGACTCGTCATCATGTTATACCAAGCTTCTGTTGAGTGACGGCGTCCGCCAGGATCATGTCCCATATTCGGTGCACCACCATAACCTGCAACGCGCCCTTTTGTTACCGTCGAAGAATTGCCATATGCATCCATTTGCAACGTCGATCCGATAAATAAGTCAACTGCATACTGACCTGCAAGCTGTGCCAACGTTCGATTTGAACGAAGACTGCCATCTTTACCTGTGAAGAAAATATCGCGACGTGCCTGCACATATTTTTCCATCCCTAGTTCACCGCCAAAACAGTGGACACTTTCTACCCAGCCAGTTTCAATCGCTGGAATTAGTGTCGGGTGCGGATTAAGAACCCAGTTTTTGCATATTTTCCCCTTCAAGCCTAATTGCTCACCATATGAAGGTAATAGCAGCTCGATTGCAGCTGTATTAAAACCAATCCCATGATTTAATGATTGAACGCCGTGTTTTTCATAAATACCGCGAATACACATCATCGCCTGTAAAATCTGAATATCTGTAATATGACGCGGGTCACGTGTAAATAACGGCTCAAGCTCATACGGTTCATCCGCTTCAACGATGAAATCGACCCAAGAACCCGGAATATCGACACGTGGCAGTTCATCTACAATTTCATTTACTTGAGAAATGACAATTCCATCACGGAAAGCTGCTGCTTCTACAATTGTCGGTGTTTCTTCCGTATTTGGTCCCGTATATAAGTTTCCGAAACGGTCTGCTTTATCAGCTGCAACTAACGCTACATTCGGAATTAAATCGATAAACAATCTTCCATAAAGCTCAACATATGTGTGCAGATCCCCTAAAATTAATCGGCCATCTTCTATCATTTGTGCGATACGTAAACTTTGAGGTCCCGCAAAACTTAAGTCGATTTTCTTAGCGATACCTTCCTCAAAAATATCTAAATGTTCCGGACGCGACACACTGGACATAATCATATGTAAATCATGTACACGCTCAGGATCGACCTTTACTAGAGCTTGTGATAAAAATGACGCCTGCTTTTGATTGTTACCTTCAAGAACAACCCGATCCCCCGGTTTAATAAGCAACTCAAGAACATCTACAATTTTCTCTGTAGGAATTGTTACACCGTTTACTAGATGCTCCACTTCCGCCAATCTCTTTTTCTTTCCTTCCAACCTTGTTGACCAAGAACGTTGCTGTTGAATTAATACCATATTTACACCCCTTCATTTTTTGCTAAATATAGACAATTATTAAATCCGTCCTTTTCGACACTGTAACTATCCGCCTCTTGAAATGCATTTTTGGCAAGTTTTTTTAACACATCCCCTGGCGACATTTCAATAAACTGACGTACTCCGTTTTCAAATAAAATCGAAGTTGCATCATGCCATCTGACGGGTAAAGCAATACTTTCAGCCAAATCCTGAACGATACGGGAAGACTGGCGAAGTACCCGTGCATTTCGGTTTGAAATCAACGGAAATTTCGGCCTTTGGAGCGTTATGTTCTCCATCTCCTTTGCCAATCGATCCTGAACCGGTAAAAACAATGGACAATGGGATGGTGTAGAAACATTCAGCATCTTTGCTGAACTTGCCCCTTTTCCTGACACGTAGTCCAATACATTTTGCATTGCTTCCTTATGACCTGATAAAGTCAATTGCTGCGGTGCATTACGATTGGATACATAGACCGGTTTTTCATCCGTATGGAATTTCTGTGTAATTTCTATAAGAGTTGATTCAGGCAATCCTACAATAACCGCCATTCCATACGCCTCATCCTGTAAAGATTCCATCAGTTCCCCACGAAGCGAAACTAAATTCAGGGCATCATTGAATGTTAGTACCTCGCTCGTCACCGCGGCGGCAAATGCACCTACCGAGTGACCTGCCAAATAATCTGGTTTTGCACCTTCATTTAGAAAGGTGCGCGCTGTTGCAACACCGGCTGCCAGCATTGTAATCTGGACGTTTTTTGTGCTCTTTAATTTTTCTGCTGTTGCAAGCAGCTTAATATCCGTTTTTAAAACATCCGAAGCTTCATCTAAAGTTTCTTTAATAGTAGGGTGTGTAGGAAGTGACTCTAAAAACCCGCCATATTGCGAACCTTGTCCCGGAAAAAGCCATGCCTGTTTCATCGTTAACTTCCCCTCCCTTTGCTTTATAATTGCTTATTCCGGACACTGAAAATTACATCTTCTGTATGCTTTCTTAAAATGGACTTCAGCTGATCCAAGTCATCATTCTTTAAGCATTCGTAAATACTTGTATGTTCTATAATCGATTTTTCGATAATTTCATTATTAGAAAAATGGATTACTTGAATTCGAAGTAACGGAAGTGCTATTTTACTGTACATATCATTTAGCACTAGGCTATTACTTAATTTGAATATGAGAAAGTGAAATTGATAGTTTAAGTGCGTATATTCTGTATAGCTTTTCGTTTTTGTCATCTTCGTTAGGACGGCTTTCATTTCTTTCAGTGTGCCTTTTTCTTTACTAGGATTTTCTATACGTTCGGCTGCCAGCATTTCCAAATGATTTCGCACATCCAGTAAATCTTTCATATCATCCAATGTGTAGCCCTTAATGAACGCCCCTTTTCGAGGTACACGTTCAATAATTCCTTCTGTAGCTAATAAATATATTGCTTCTCTTACAGGAGAGCGGCTCGTTTCATATTGTTCTGCATATATCGATTCAACGACTTGATCTCCCGGTCTTAACTCACCATTTAATACTTGTTCGAGCAAGTTATTGGCGATTCTAATCGATAAAGCATTGTCCAATGCTCTTTCAAAATAATTCAATTAAACCTTCTCCTTCTATAAGAACTTGGTCGACTGTATACAATCCATAATATATCTTTAAAACATAAATTTCAATCGTATTATCTACTTTTCTCTAAAAAAAATAATATTTTTCTTGATTATGTATATATTATTGTTTATTCTATATTCAGAATACAGTCGACTGTTCTAAACAATCAAAGGGGTGTAGTTATGGTTATATATGGTGTTGCCATTTTAGCTGGATGTTTCTTATTCGGGATGTTCTGTGGTGAATTAATCGGAACTTTAATGGGGATTGATTCAAATGTGGGTGGCGTAGGTATTGCGATGTTACTATTAATCGTAGTCGTTGATAAATTACAGAAGGATGGGAAAATCAGTCTGCCTGCTCAAAGTGGCTTGGCTTTCTGGAATGCAATGTATATCCCGATCGTTATCGCAATGGCAGCGAGTCAAAATGTATTAGGTGCATTAACTGGAGGTCCTCTAGCGATCATTGCAGGAATTGCAGTTGTTCTTATTAGTTGGTTAGTTGTTCCATTGTTAAGTGGGAAAAAGGCGAAAGAATCTGCCATTGAGTTCAATAAAAATCACCCAGCAACAGGGGAGGTAAACTAATATGTGGGAAGCTCTAAAAACTGCACTAGAATCTAATGGTTTAATTACCGGATTCGTTATTGTCGGAATTACTATGTATGTCGCTTACTTGATTTCAAATAAATTAACGAAGGGGCTTATTCATGGCTCGGCTATTGCGATTGTTCTCGGATTAGTATTAGCTTACTTCGGAGGAGTTTATAGTGACGGTACAAAAGGTTTAGCTGATATTTCAATTTTTGCTGGAATCGGTCTTTTAGGTGGCAGTATGCTTCGTGACTTCGCTATTGTAGCTACATCATTCGGAGCAAACTTTGACGAAATTAAAAAAGCAGGTATTCGCGGGATTTCATCACTGTTTATCGGTGTAGGATTATCGTTTGTAGTTGGTATTATTTTTGCACTTATTTTTGGTTATACAGATGCTGTAAGTCTTGCTACAATCGGTGCAGGAACAGTTACTTATATTGTTGGTCCAGTAACGGGAGCTGCATTAGGTGCAAGTTCAGAAGTTATTGCAATCAGTATTGCAGCAGGGTTAGTAAAATCGGTATTAGTAATGGTAGGTACACCGTTTATTGCACGATTCATTGGTTTAAACAATCCATTAACAGCAATGGTTTACGGTGGTTTAATGGGTACTACTTCCGGTGTTACGGGAGGATTAGCTGCAACGGATGTACGATTGGTCCCGTATGGCGCCGTTACAGCTACTTTCTACACAGGATTAGGCTGCTTACTTTGCCCTACCCTGTTATTCATCTTAACAGATATGATTTGGTAAGTTAATCATTCATTCTCGATATATAAGGTGCAATTTCATATTTTCAAAAAGGTGTCACATTTTTCTCTATAACATTCCCCCAGAATTTTATAAGATAAATCCACCTTCTGAAAGTTGAAATTACAATTAGTAGATAAAACGTGAGTAATGTACTCACGTTTTTTGTTGTACTTTTATTAACTCATAGGGTAAATATTTTTAATTCTAGTAATTTTATGCCAATATTTAGTGAAACACATATATTTGGAGGAAACGGCTATGAAAAAAATTCTTTGCATTGGCGAATTGCTCATCGATTTTTTTACAACTCATACGGAAGTATCCATTATAGAAGCGAAAACGTTTGAAAAACAGGCAGGCGGTGCTCCGGCAAATGTAGCCGCAACTATTGCGATGCTTGGAGGACAGGCTCATTTTTGCGGAAAAGTGGGCGAAGATGCATTTGGTCACTTTTTAAAACAAACGTTGGAGCAAGCAGGTGTTCATACAAATCACTTGATAATGGATCCTTCTGCACCCACTACTTTGGCCTTTGTTTCAAGACAGAAAGATGGTGAGCGGGATTTTATCTTTAATCGTGGTGCCGACAAGTTGCTCAGTGTTGAAGATTTGGATCTGCAACAACTCATGACAATGAATTTGATTCATTTCGGCTCTGCCACTGCCCTTTTAAGCGAACCTTTCAGTAAAACTTACGAACAGTTAATGCAAACTTTGCACCTGCAAAACCATTTTATTTCATTTGATCCAAACTACCGGGCAGACTTATGGAAGGGTGATTCTGATTTATTCATTCATAAATGCGAACCTTTCGTTGAAGCAGCAAATTTCATTAAGATGAGTGATGAGGAACTGTTACTATTCGCAAGGACAGAAAACTTCGAACAGGCAATCGAATGGCTTACAAAGTTTAATGAAAAGACAATCGCCATTACACAAGGCGCTTCCGGTACAATGCTTATTCAAAACGGGCAAATTACAACCGTTCCTGCATTTCCCGTAAACTCCATCGATACAACCGGTGCAGGTGATGCTTTTGTCGGTGCCGTTTTGTATCAGTTAAGTAAATTTAAAGACACAAATCTCTCGTTTAATGAATGGGTAACCGTTATCGAATTTGCCAACCGTGCTGCATCAAAAGTATGCGAAAAAGTCGGTGCAATTGAAGCCCTATCTGCATTAAAAGAACTTCAATAATAAAACGAGCGCGTTAAAAGTTACATTCCACTTTTAACGCGCCCTTCTTCTATTAATGAACATTTAAAACAACTGTCACTTTAGTTCCCTTTCCAAGCTCACTATCAATAGTAAACTGGCCCGCATGCCGGTTAACGATTTCTGTTACAATCGCCAAACCCAACCCGCTGCTTTGACTCGAGCGTGAAGGGTCAACCCGGTAAAATCGTTCTTTCACCTTTTCAAGTGATTGTTCAGGAATACCGATCCCGTTATCTTTTATCGTTACAAAAATCTGATTGTCCTTTTTACTGCATGTTACTATAATTTTTCCTTTATCCTCACTGTAGCGAATGGCATTTGACAGCAAATTATCCCAAACTTGCTCCATTAACTGTTCATCAGCAAAAACTTCAACCTGTTCCAGCTCGTATACAAGCTCCATCTGCTTATCGTCCAGTTTCCATCGCTTTGAAAACAGCCGTTCTTTCAACTGTTTATCTAACGAATAAGTCTTTTTTTCAACCGGTAAATTCTTCTGGTCAAGCGAGCTTAGTAAAAGCAGTTGCTTTGTCAATGCCGAAAGACGCTTCGTTTCCAGCTCAATAATCTCCAAATATTGCACACGTTCTTCTTCCGTATTGTCAGCGTCCTTAAGTACATTTGCGTAGCCTTGAATATTGAGCAACGGCGATTGAAAGTCGTGCGATACATTATTGATGAAGTCTTTCTTAATCTGATCATTTTCTGCAAGGCGATTGGCCATCTTTTGAAACTGTGTTGCAAGCTGACCTAGCTCATCATTACGATCAATCGTTAATTGAATATCATAATTTTCAAGAGCGATTTGCTTTGTCGCCTGCTGCAATTGTTTTAATGGCCTTACAAGCTGACGGGCAAGCAAAATCATCGTCAATAAAATAACTAAAGCAGTAATAATAATGAAACTAACGATCAACAAATGCATTTCAGAAAACAGTGTGGCATTTTCCTGACGAATAAAAAATGCATAGCTTTCATCATTAAGTTGAAACGACACACCGATTGTATTTCGAATATCATTCGCGAAATGATTCATAAAGTAGGAAGATCCGTTATAATCCCGAATGCCGTGATACACTTCATCCGTACCGACGATGCCTACCATCTCAGGCGTGAGCTTTGTTTTTTTAAACTCACTTCCATATGAAATTAAATTACCATCAGGATAAATAACCCCTATTTGGTAGCCAAGCTTTGCAATGGACTCAAAGTAGGCATCTGCACTTTCTTTAGGCATTGATTTTAAAATTTGCTGTACTTCCTGGGCTACCCCATAATTTTTGGCATCTGTATCAGGTCGTATTTGCGATTTATATATTTGTCCGATTAACAACATCGACATCGTAATACTTATAATAATTACAGCCAATGTCACGATAATATATTGCCTGTATAATGTTTTCATTTTAATTCCTCTATTTTATAGCCGATTCCGCGTACGGTTTGAATTTTCACCTGTGCATTCACTTCTTCCAACCTGCTGCGCAGACGCTTAATATGTGTTGTCAGTGTAAAATCATCCCCGTCATAATCATAACCCCATACTTGTTCCATTAGCTGGTCTCGTGTAAATACGACTTCCGGTCTGGAACATAAAATGCCTAATAGCTCAAACTCTTTTAAAGGCAATAATGATACTTGCTCCCCTACTTTTACTTCATACGTTTGCCGGTCAATGAGCATATTGGCAATCTTTATTTGACTTCGTTCAACCTTTTGAAAGCGCCGTAAAATCGCGCGCACTCTAAACAACAATTCTTTCGGTTCGAAAGGCTTCACCATATAGTCATCCGCCCCTGCCAAAAATCCTCTTTCCTTATCATCGAGTGTCGTTTTGGCAGTTAGCATCAATACAGGTACACCGATTTCAGCGAGATTTTTCGTCAAGCTTATGCCATCCATTTTCGGCATCATTACATCGACAATCGCCAAATCGACCGGCTCCTGCTGCAATATATTTAACGCTTCCATGCCATCACTCGCAAACAGCGCTTCGAACCCCTCTTTTTTCAAATGGATGCCGATTAGTTTCCGTATAAATGCATCATCATCTACAACTAATATCCGCATTGAATCACCGCCTTTAATAATTGAAGTTCTATTTCATGTATATTTACTCTCATTCTATCCATAAAAAGAGACATCGAATTACTCGATGTCTCTTCATCTAACCATTACTTCTTGTCTTTTTCAAATGTTAATATCAACATCGGTAATAACATACCACGTACTAGGAATGTATCAATAAGAATACCTACTGCAACGATAAAGCCGAATACGAATAGATCGGCAATCGGCATTGTCATTAATGCCGCGAAAGTTGCTGCGAGTATTATACCTGCTGACGAAATAACGCCGCCTGTATTACGGATAGCAATTTCCAGCGCCTGTTTCACTGTTGTACGTTTGCGCTCTTCAAGGAATCGGGACACTAAAATAATATTGTAGTCGATACCCAGCGCAACCAGGAATATAAATGCATAGACAGGTACACGTGTACTGATTGCATCGTAGCCAAATAATACATCAACTAAGAATAACCCTAATCCCAATGCCGATAAATACGACACTAAAATTGTTGCCATCATGTAAATCGGCATTTTCCAAGACTTCGTAAGGACAAATAATAGTACTAGAATTAAAATTGTTTCTAAAACTACAATCTTAATAATATCATCGTTGTTTACATTACGTTCATCCAGCAGTTTAGCTGTTGTTCCCGCAAAGTGCAGCTCCCCGTCAATTCCGGCTGCTGCTAAATATTCCGCGCTGTTTTTACGCATTTCTTCAAGCTTATCGATCGCTTCCGGATCATATGGATTTAAATCAAAAGCCATTGATAATTTCAGTTTTGTTTCGTCTTCCGAAACGGCTGATGAACGAACAGACGCAATCTCATCTTCGGCTAATAAAGCTTCCGTTAAATCTTGCTTTTGCTGTTCAGTTAATGTTTGTTTACTTTCTACTAATAATGAAGTCGGTGCAAGTTCCCCTTTATCAAAGCGCGACTCGACGATTTCATAGCCGACACGTGACGGCAATTCTTCAGGGAAAGATTTTACCGTATCAAATTCATAATCTAAATTGAACACATTTAATGAAGTAATAATCATGAAAATCAGGACTAATCCGCCTGATAAATAAGGTTTGTTTACAACAAACTTGGCAATTGCTCCCCAAATTCCATGCTTTACTTCCTTTGTTTCACCGAATTTCGGTACTTTTGGCCAGAATGCTTTACGGCCAAATAAGGCAAATAACGCTGGAACTAATGTAATTGAACCTAGCATAATAACAAATACTGCTGTACCAAAGATTGGTGCGAAGTTTTGGTAGTCACGGAAGTCTGCGAAGAATAGCACAAGCATTGCCGCCAATACTGTTCCGCCCGCAAAGAATACCGGCTCGCCAGTTGCACGCATCGCATATTTCATTGCTTCATATTTGTTTTCGTAATGGTTCAATTCTTCGCGGTAACGCGAGAACACGAATAATGAGTAATCGATTACTGCAGCAAATAATAAGATACTCATAATCGATGTTGTAGAGTTATTAATTTCTAAACCAGCTGCCCCCATTAAAGCAACTGACTGATTTACTACTTGATAAACAATAACCGTTGCCAGTAATGGAATAATCGCTAAAAGCGGAGAACGGTAAATAATGATTAATAATACTAAAATAATCCCGATTGTCGCGAATAATAACTGTAAGTCTGCTTGTTCAAACAGTTTTACTGTATCGCCGGCAATCCCTGCTGGACCAGTAATATAGAACTGTGTATCTCCTGTTTTTTCAGCTGCTTCATTTCCGATTTCAGATGCAAAATCATTAATTTCCGCATATTCCGAATTTCCAAGACCTTGCTCCAGCGTCATTGGCACGATCATAGTCGTTTTATCTTCCGACGTGAATCCTGCTAAAGCTTGTGGCGGCAAGTTCGCAATGTCAACTATTTGGTCAACACCTTCAATATTTTCCGCAATTATTGCGTTTAAAATTTCTTTTACGCTGTCGACATTAATTTCCCCGTTTTCATTATGGAAAACCAATATACCTGGAGTTCCTTCATCATTCGGGAAGTATTCGCTTAATTTATTTTCAGCGATAATTGATTGTGCATCATCCGGCAGTGATTGGAAGTTTGTCACTTTATATTCACTTAGCATCGGACCGGCGCTTAAGCCAATCATCAATACTAGCCAGACAATGAGGGTAATCCAGGCACCGCGTTTTGTTGATACCCAATCTGTAATTGGATTTAAAAACTTATTCATCGATATCCTCCTTTTTAACACTTCTGCATTATAAAGGAGCTATATGAACTTCATATAAACTTTCCGGTAAATCAATTCAATACAAAAGACCAAAATGTCCAATTTCCAACATTTTGGTCTTTTAACTATCAGCGGCATACACTTTCTATTCCGTTATTAATACACAATTCATTAGCTGCTTTTTATCAATTTTACCAACGACGGTTTTCGGAAGTTCCTGCAGAAAGTAGATTTGCTTTGGTACTTTGTAATTGGCGAGATGTTCTTTACAGTACTTTAAAAGCTTCGATTGAAGTTGTTCGGAGGGATGTTCAGAAATTACAAACGCTACAACACATTCGCCCCATTTTTCATTTGGAATACCTATAACCGAAACTTCCTGCACGGCTTCATGGGCGATTAAACATTGTTCGACTTCTTGCGGATATACATTTTCTCCGCCCGTTATAATCATTTCCTTTTTCCGTCCGACAATATAATAATCGCCGTCTTCATCAAATTTCGCCAAGTCACCTGTCTTTAACCAGCCATCCTCAAATGTCTCGGTTGTGGCCTCTTCATTTTTCCAGTAGTGCGTAAAAACATGGCTGCCTTTTAAGCACAGTTCGCCAACTTCCCCCTCTGCACATCGCTGACCTTCTTTATTGATAACTTTTACTTCGTTGAACAGCATACTTTTTCCGATTGCACCCTTTTTGTTCATCGCTATTTCTGCATCGATATAAAAGTTATTCGGACCTGCTTCAGTTAACCCGTACCCTTCTTTAAAAAACAGCCCTCTTTTTTTAAAACATTCATATATAGGCTTCGGACAAGGTGCGCCTCCCGATAAAAATACCTTCACTGTCGGGAAACTGGACTGTTTAAAATACTCAGTTTCAATAATCGACTGATACATTGTCGGTACAAACAATGAAACTGTCGTGTTAAATTCATTAATGGCCCGAACTGCTCTTTCCGGATCAAATTTTTGGCCGATTACTACTGTTCCGCCTGCCATTAAAATCGGCAATGCAAGTGCATTAATTCCTCCTGTATGAAAAAGGGGCATATAATTCAGCGTGCAGTCCTTATCATTTAACCCCCAGCTAATGACGGTATTCATCGCATTCGTAGTGACAGCCTCATATGACAGGACAACACCTTTTGGTTTACCGGTCGTCCCCCCGGTGTAAATAATCATCCATGGAAGCTGAGGTTCATCACGCCACTTATATGTAGTAGGCTCAACTAATTCAGAGCTACCGCATGTTAAAAGTTTGGCTGGCGAGAGCTGCATTGCGCGTTCACAATGCGTATCATCCGTAATTAATAAAGCGGGTGTACAATCGGATAAAACCACCTGTATTTCGGATATAGATAATTTTGTATTCAACGGAACATAGATCAATTCATTTAAACGACAAGCAATTAAAATGGCAAAGCTTTCAATTGAATTTTCCATCAACGTTACGACTCGGTCTCCCTGCTGTAACTGCTGTTTGGAAAAAGTGCTGCTCCATCCATTAGCATGCTGCATCAGCTCTTTATATGTCCACGTCTCACCTGTTTCTATTTGAATTAAAGCCGTTTTATCCGGTGTTTGGCCCGCTCGTTTCGCAATCCAAAAGTCCAGCTGTTGCATTAGCCATCCCACCTTCTACATCATAATGCCGCCATCAACTTGCAGAACATGACCTGTAATATAACTCGCTTCATCCGATGCTAAAAATAAATAAGCATTTGCGATATCTTCCGGTTTCCCTAATCGCTGCAAACTTGTAATGCCCTCCATTTGCTGGAGCACTTTTTCCGGCATTTTTTCGACCATTGGCGTTGCGGTAAATCCAGGAGCAACAGCATTTACATTGATTCCTTTACGCCCAAGTTCCTTTGCCCATGTTTTTGTCATCCCGATGATGGCCGCTTTTGTTGCCGCATAGTTTGTTTGACCAAAATTACCGTATACACCACTTACCGATGAAGTACTGATAATTTTACCTGACCCTTGTGCGATCATATGAGGAGCTACTGCTTGTGTGCAGTAGTAAACACCATTTAAGTTAATTTGGATGACCTTTTCAAAATCCTCCTCACTCATTTTTACAAGCGTTGCATCACGGGTAATCCCTGCATTGTTTATTAAAATATCGATTTTGCCACAACGATCAACAACCTGTTCAATCATTTCCTTTACGTCAGCCAGTTTCGATACATCAACTGCAAAGAAAGCGACATTCTCCCCCAGCTCTGCTTCAATTTTTTCGCCTTGTTGTTTGTCATAGTCTACAATGGCTACTTTTGCGCCTTCTTCCAAAAAACGCTTTACCGCTGCAAGGCCAATACCGCCCGCACCACCTGTAATAATTGCTACTTTATTTTCTAAACGCATTTAGCCCCGACCCCTTTTAAGATAAGATAAATTCCTCGATTGCTTCTTTCGTTTCATCCAAACAATCGACTAGCGGTGAGTGTCCGCAGTTTGCCAGTTTCATAATTTGTGCACGGCCTTCAAAATCCTCGATAATTTCGGTTGTCATTGCCCCATTTACTACAAAATCACGGTCGCCGTATAAAACAAAAGTCGGAATGTGAATATCCTTCACTTGATTCATTCCCTTTGCGACTTCATTATCGACTGCACTTATATTAAATGTATTTAATGCATGGTACACATCCGCCAAATTCCGCTGTGTCAGCATGTCGTCCACATATTGTTCATACCGCGCTTCATCCGGCTGCTTCTGCGTATAAATAGCACTGTTCCATACAAACTTCAGCCCTTCGCGGTTTTTCATGTCATACATTTGTTGCATCGGGATTGTTTTGACAGGGTCCTGCTCAATTTGCTCGATTGTCGCCAAGCGCTTTGTAAGATCCGGTGTACCGTCCGCATTTGAACTATAAAATGGATAACCGCGTGTTGAACCGGAAGCAAATAATACAAGCTTTTTACTGTAGCGCGGGTAATCTGCACAAAACTGCATCGCCACATTACCGCCTGTGGACCATCCAATGACCGTAAAGTCCTTCAACTCAAGCGTATCAACGAAAAGCTTAATATCATCGCTGAAATCTTTAATCGATGTAATCCGTTTGTTGTACGTAGATTCGCCAAAGCCGCGCATATCTACCGCATAAATTGTGAATCGCTCATCCATTGATTCCATCAGTAAATCCCAATGCTTCGAACTTGTCATATTGCCATGAACTAATAGAACAAGTTCATCGCCGCCTTCCCGCTTCCGATATGATAAAGTTTCACCATTTAATAATTCCACTTTTGCTAAAACGTCCAGCCTATTCATATTAAACCCCCCACTTTACTGTAATAGCACCCCATGCGTATCCTATACCTGCACTCACTAATGAAACAATTTGCCCTTGCTGCAGTTTCCCTTCCTTACGCGCGAGGCAAAGAGATAGAATCTGATCGATTTGCCCGATATGCCCGTAATGCGATAAATAAATCGAATTTTCTTCTGAGAGACCGAGCTCTTTTAATACGTAGTCATGTGCAGACTTTTTCATATGGAGCATCGCAACATAATGTAAATTATTATCGCTATATCCACTTTTCTGCAGCGATTGGCGAATTACCTTTAAAAAATTGCTTAATGATTTCTGCTCCAAACGAAGCTTCATACCCTCAGGATCTAGAACATCCAATATATAACGACCTTCCTGAATATGGTCAACTGTTAGCGGTTCCTTTGTGCCCCCTACCGGAACAACGACATCTCCCGAAAATGAGCCGTCTGTAATAAGCGATGCTTCCAGTACTTCATGTCCGCCCGCATTTTTCTGCAAAATCATCGCACCTGCACCTGCACCTAAATTGAACATAAAGCGAGTCCGCTCATTTTCATAATCGATAAAATCATGGTTGCGGTACCCTCCAGCCAAAAGCACGGTCTTGACGGAATCATCCGCCAGCATTAAGCTTTTTGCTACTTTCATCGCCATAATTGCCGTACCGCAACGAAGCTGGACATCAAATGCCCAAGCATTCACCGCACCGATTTCTTCCTGAATTTTTATTGCAGCCGTCCATAACGGGTACTCTTTATGCTCTTCCCCGATATAAATCACGACATCAATATCTTTTGCATCCACTTGCGCTTCAGAAATGGCTTCCTTCGCCGCTTTCACACTCATTTCAACTGGATGGTCATTTGGACCAGCAACTACTTTTTCAATAATGCCCATTTTCGTCTCAACGACAGCCGTTGGAATATTTGCTTTTTCCGCAATTTGGGCACCGGTCATTCTTCCTTCAGGTAAATACATCCCTAATCCCGTTATTCCGATCATCGCTGTATCTCCTTTTCACGAAGCTTTACAGATGCCTTTGTTTTTTGGCCCTTTTTCATCTTCCACTCATGGTAACGCATTGAAATTGTACCTACGATGCCTCGCGGGAAGAATATTACAGCTAAAATGTACAGAATACCGAAGAAGATAATCCATCGTTCAAAAATAGGATAGTCTCTTGCAAGACCCGATAAATAATGCTGGGCAAACTCAATGACACCTGCCCCGATGATCGGCCCGATTAACGTTCCAACTCCTCCGATAATCGTCATCATCAATGCATCGAGTGTAATGTCCATTGTCAGAACGCTCGTATTGACAAAGCGCAACGATATCGCGTAAAGCGAACCTGCCAAACTTGCAACAGCACCCGCAATAACAGAAGCGATGATTTTATAACCTAGCGTTTTAAACCCGAGCGATCGTGTACGTTGCTCGTTTTCACGAATTGCAACAAGAACTTTCCCGAATGGTGATGCAACAATTCGTTTCAGTAAAATGAAAATCACAACTAGGCAAATGAGCACTAAAAAGTAAAAATACAGTCGCTCACGAAACAGTTCCGGTGCACGAAATGTAAACCCGTCATTCCCTTTCGTAACGGTACGCCACTTTTCCGCCAACACTAAGAACAATCCTGAAATCGCTAATGTAAACATGGCATAAAAGTGACTTTTCAACCGGAGCGTCAATGCGCCGCTTATTACACTAATAATGGCGGATAACACGATTCCGACCCCAATTGAAGCAGCGAATATACCGATTGACGGACCGAAATCACTCAGCATAATCGCTGTCGTATACGCACCAATTCCAAAAAACATCGCGTGACCGAATGAGATAATACCCGTGTAACCTAGTAAAATATCGTAACTCATCGCAAGTATTGCAAAAATACAAAACTGCGTTAATAAAATTGTCATCGTTCGAGAATCCAGTACAAACGGTAATACGGCCATGATTCCTACTACGACTGCATACACTAAATTCATTTTCGATAAAATTAATGGCTGTTTTAACATAGA
Source organism: Solibacillus isronensis (assembly GCF_023715405.1). Classification (NCBI taxonomy): domain Bacteria; kingdom Bacillati; phylum Bacillota; class Bacilli; order Caryophanales; family Caryophanaceae; genus Solibacillus; species Solibacillus isronensis. The sequence continues at coordinate 97,405 of NZ_JAMBOC010000003.1, read as the reverse complement.
ATCACCCCTTCGCAACTGTGAATAAGCCTTGTGGACGGAAAATCAGGACACTTGCCATTAAAATCATATTGACCGCAACGGATAGAAACGGCACATAATACGCCATAAAGCTTCCGGCAAGCCCTACTAAAATCGCTGCCATCAATGATCCTTGGAAACTTCCCATTCCACCGATGACTACAACGATAAATCCTAAAATCGCATATTCCATTCCCATTTCCGCATACACAACCCCTGAATACGGAGCCATCAGCATTCCGCCCAACGCCGCCAATGCTGCACCGCACATAAAGACAAGTAAAAATACGCGCTTAATGTTGATACCTAATGCCTGTGTCATTTCCCGGTTCATAACACCAGCCCGAACAACCAATCCGATTTTCGTCCGGTTTAAAATGAAATACAGAACACCAAATAAAGCAAAACCTACAACGATAATAAAAATCCGGTATTTAATAATCGTTAGATCGCCAATTTGCCAGCTGCCTGCCAAGTAAGAAGGAACTTTAACAGGTACACCGTTTGGACCGAAAACGACTTTAATCATTTCCTGAAGCACGAGCATGAACCCGAGCGTAATTAAAATTTGCTGTACGTGATTTCCGTAAACCGGCTTAATAATAAGCTTTTCCGTAATAAATCCAAGAACTAGACCTGTGAGAATCGCTACAACAATTCCGACTATAAAACTGTTGCTCCATAAATAGGTGAATACCCCTGTATAGGCACCCCATACGAACAGTCCGCCATGCGCAAAGTTCAGCACATCCATTAACCCGAATATAAGCGTCAATCCGGCTGCCAGTAAGAAAATAAGCATTCCTGTCGCTAGTCCATTTATCGTTAAACTGATTATTAGTTCCATCCGTTTCCCCCCTTATCCGATCCCTAAATATTTACGCTTAAGCTGTTCGTCTTCGATTAAACCTTGCATTTCCCCTGATTGCACAGTCCGCCCGTCATCAATCAATGTAAATGTGTCGCCGATTTTACTCGCCATCATAAAGTTCTGTTCGACAAGTACAATCGATGTATGCTTTTTCATTTCATTAATAGCTTCCATTACTTTCTCGATAACAATTGGCGCAAGACCTTTGGATGGTTCATCGATTAAAAGCAGCTTGCTGTCATTGACAAAAGCCCTTGCCATCGCAAGCATTTGCTTTTGGCCACCCGATAAATTGCCGCCTTGCTTTTTCCAGAACTTTTTTAAATCCGGGAATAACTCTAAAATGTACGCCTGCTTTTGCATCGTTGCGTCCGTTTCTTTTCGGATCGCCACTTTCATGTTTTCCTCTACTGTCAGCTGTCCGAAAATGCCTTGATCTTCCGGCACATAGCCAATACCACTATTCGCAATATCATAAGGCGTCATTTTTGTAATATCTTTCCCGTCGAAATGAATTGCCCCTTTCGATGCCGGTGTTAAACCCATAATCGTTCGAAGTGTCGTCGTTTTTCCTGCGCCATTCCGCCCAAGTAAAACCGATACTTCTCCCGCTTTTGCTTCAAAGTTGATGCCTTGCAAAATATGATATTGTGAAATAAATGTCTCCACACGCTCCAGCGTTAAAATATTATTCATATGCAAGGCCTCCTAAATACGCTTGTTGTACCGTTTCATTGTTCATGATTTCCTCAGGTGACCCGTCAGCTAACAACGCACCGTTGAACAGCACCATAATCGAATCGGACAAGTCGATAATCATATCCATTTTGTGCTCGATCAATAAAATCGTTTTATCGCCGCGCTCCTTAATCGAACGAATCACATCCAATATTGCAGGTACTTCTTCCAATGACATGCCGGCAGTCGGCTCATCCAATAGTAAAATTTCAGTATCAAGTGCCAGTAACATTCCGATTTCCAGTTTTCTTTTTTCACCGTGTGAAAGCTGATTCGCCACTTGATGCATTTTGTCGGTTAATAACACTTGTTCCAAAATCTCAACCGCTTCATTCGTAATCTCTTTATATTTCAAAAAATGATTGAGCATATGGAATCGCACTTTGCGTTTCGATTGCACAGCAAGGCGTACATTTTCCAGCACCGTTAAATTCGGGAACACATTTGTAATTTGAAATGACCTTCCAATTCCTAATCGCGTCCGGTCCACCGATGACTTTTTTCGAAGCGATTGACCTTTAAAAAATACATCCCCTTCAGTCGGCTCCAGCTCGCCGCTAATTAAATTGAAGAATGTTGTTTTTCCTGCACCGTTTGGCCCAATAATGGATTTAAAATGCTTTGCTGTCATTTCAAAATTAATGCTGTCCACCGCTTTATGCTCGCCGAATTTAATCGATAAGTTGTTCGTTTTTAAAATCGGTTCCATCATCTCACCCTCTCGTTTTTCATTTACATGGTGATCCTTACAACAAAAGGCTGTCTTGAAAGTTCAACACTTTTTAGACAGCCTCACTTATTTACTAGTTTAAAATAGGAGGTTCCGTTTCTTCTGGAAGTAATTCGCGCAGTAATACTGGTACCGGATAATCAAATTCCGCTACTTTTTCAAGGCGGATTGCGTACATTGTCTGTAATGCCTGGTGGTCTTCTTCACGGAAAGTCATCGTTCCTTTAGGTGTTTCAAATGACATACCTTCCATTAATGGTATTAACGTATTTCCGTCCGCATCTCCACCTGATTGTTTCAGTGCTTCTACAATTGCAACTGCCGCTGTAAATCCGCCTGGTGTAAATAGATCTGGCACTTCACCATTGAATCGTGCCTTATGTTCCTCTACTAACCAATCATTCACTTCATTATTCGGTAGTGTATGGTGGTAAACAGAGAATCCTTCCATGCCTACTAATGGCTCCATAAATTGAAGTGCAATAATGTCCGGTGCACCAGTTGAAATTTTAATCCCTTTTTCTTGCAGTTTTAAATCCGCAATCTGGTTCCAAGGAGAGTTTGCCCCTGCCCATACTACGAATAAGAAGTCCGGTTTCGCATCAATAATTTTTTGCAAGTTTGATGTAAAGTCTGTTGCAGCCGGGTCTGCATATTCTTCTAGGACAAGTTCAGCACCTAATCCTTCAGCTGCTGCCTTAAATGCAGATACACCATCCCAACCGAATGAATAATCCGGTGCGAACGTTGCAATTTTTACACCTTCTCCAGCAATTGCCGCTGCTGCTGCGTATGCATCCTGTGAAGAGTTACGCGCCGTTCTGAAAATGTAAGGGTTAAACTCTGAACCTGTAATACTGTCCGCTACTGCTGGTTCTACAATCATAATTTTCTCGTATTCTTCTGCTAGTGGAAGTACTGCCAATGTGTCACCTGAACTTGATGAACCGACTAAAAAGTCAACCGCGTCATCCTCTAAAAGCTTCGTTGCCTTTTGAACGGCTACTTCGGGTTTCGTTTCTGTATCTTCCCAAACGATTTCGATTTTACGGCCTTCCACTTCCATCGTGCCGTCAGTCGCATATTCAAGACCTAATTCGAATCCGTTTTTCGTTTGCTTACCGTATGATTCAAGAGCTCCCGTTAACGATGCAAGTACACCGACTTTTATCGGAGTAGTTGATGCAGCTGTTTCCGTTGTTCCGCTCTCACCTTGCTCAGCTGAATTTGTAGTTGATGAATCATCGCTGTCTGTTGAATCACTGTTACATGCAACCAATAAGAAAATCGATAATACCGCAAAAATTAACCATAAACGCTTTTTCATTCAATGTCCCTCCTAGCAAAATTTTCAGCATAGCTAACTGCTTAACCGTAATGTAACATCGCGAAGTTACAAATGAGTTACATTGGATGAGTGGGACTATTGAGGAGCGCGAATTGCTGAAGATTTGTTCTAAAAAAAGCTGATTTGTTCTAATAAAAATTAATTCGTTCTAATATAATTGCGATTTCTAATATTTCTTGCGGTTGTTCTAATATCACATCTAGATATTCGAATATCAGTTCTCAATCTTTCAATATCCCACCGACTTCTGAGGTTAGTATAAAAAATGGACACGTCTTAAGAGACACTTTAAGATTAAGATATCTAAAAAAGGACGTGGAACCCATGAAAGAAAAACAAACTCGTAAGCGATTAGACGCACAAACAAAAGAATACATTTTAAAGTCTGTTTTAGAAGATGGCGCAAAAGTTTCAGATCTGGCATTTAAGTTTGAAATCGGGTCTTCAACGATCCATAAATGGATTAAAGATTATCGTGAATCGAAAAATCAGGATGTCACACGATACTTTACTTCTAGCGAAGTAGATAAGTTGCAGGCAGCGTTTGATAAGAAGTTACGCGATTTGGAAGAAGAGAATGAAATTCTAAAAAAGGCTATGCACATCTTCGCGAAAAACCCCGAGTGATTTATGCCTTCATTGAAAAGCATAAAAACGACTTTGGCATTGCGATGATGTGTAAAGTATTGATGGTTTCAAAAAGCGGGTATTATGATTGGCGTAAAAAACAGATACAGCCCTTATCGGAAAAAGAAGTACGTGATACAGAGATTGCCCGTCAGATTCATCGATCGTATGCGAGGAGTTTTGGTACATACGGTAGCCCTCGAATTGCGCAAGACTTAGCGAGTTTAGGTTATGTCTGTTCGCAAAAGAAAATTGCGAATATGATGCGAAACCTTGGGTTAAGTGCCATAATCCCGAAAACTGTTCAACGAACAACGGATTCCAATCACCATCAATTTATTTATCCGAATCTAGTCAAACGTCAATTTCAAGTAAAAGAGAAAAATAAAGTATGGGTCGCAGATATAACTTATATCCGAACACTGGAGGGGTGGGTGTATCTTGCGTCAATCATGGATTTATATTCTCGTAAAATCGTCGGCTGGGCCATCGCAGATCATATGGAAGAAACATTAGTAGATCAAGCCTTGAAGCATGCTTTAGCAGTTCGAAAACCCGAGAAGGGATTAGTTCATCATTCAGATCGAGGCGCACAATATTGTGCCACAAGCTATACAAGAACTTTAAAAGAACATGGAATTAAAATTAGCATGAGTCGTAAAGGAGATCCCTATGACAATGCGTGTATCGAATCCTTCCACGCCACAATCAAAAAAGAATGGATCTATCGTAACCGTTTCGAATCCAAAAAAGAAGCAAGAAAGAGCGTGGAGTCATATATCGTAAACTTTTACAATGAACGACGACGTCATTCAACAATCGGTTATTTATCACCAAACCAATTTGAGAGAAATCAACAGGAGTCTGTTTGTCAAAATGCCTCATAAAGTTCTCTTACAGGGTTTTCATCCCTCCATGCCCAGACCTGGGCACTGAGGGATGAAAAGCAGAGCAACCGAAGGGCGGTAGCAAAAAAAGTCTCTTAACGTTTGTCCGAAATATTGACGGAAGACCACTTCTTCTAATAACCCGCTCCATTTTTCTAATAAACAGCGTTGATCCTCCTGGACCCAAATAAAAAAGCTATGTTGAATGGCATCCTCAACATAGCTCTCAATTTATTTATTTACATTTTCAACACAAGCTCATAGAGTCGTTCGGTCGGTTCCATTGGTGTGATTTTATATTGGTCGTCCAGTACATCTACACAGCGCTCATAATATTTGATTGCTTCCCGGCGGTTCCCTAAATAGTAATGGGCAAGCATGAGCAACCGGTAGCCCTCTTCATGACCGTCATCAAGAGCAATAATTCGGTCTGCCCACCGAATCACCTTTTCGAACTGCTGCAGGCGAACGTAATTTTGGGCGACACGCTCTAAAATGAGCAGTATTTGTTCATTATATTGTGCCTGAATAGGTTCCAGCCATTCCCGTTCCATGTCAGAACAGAACGGGCCATCCACAAGCCGCATCGCCAGCTTCAGCCATTCATTTGAAAGCTTGGCGGTCTTTTCTTCCAATCCGCGATGCACATAATACATAAAGTGGGCAACGTCACTATGAATCCAGCGTTCTTCCAATTTATATAAATGCTGATGGCGTTTAATAAAATTGCTTTCCTCACGTGCTGATCTTGTCGGCTCCAACGTTTTTAACATCGCATTAAAAACAACTTTAAAATCACGTTGCATCGCTTCTTCATCCTGCTGCCAGATCGCATCGCAAATTTGCTGGCGTGATACAAACTGCTCGCGGTGAATATATAAATACAAAAACAGTTCCTTCGCCTTCAAACGCTTCCACTCTTTATCCTGAATCATTTCATTCTCACGGAAAATTTGCACAGGACCAAATAACGTCAATGATAGCTCCGTACTTGGCGCTGCATTTAAATTTAACTGACTAAATACGAGCGAATCCTGCTGCAGCTCTTTTGCGAGTTGGATAAATACGATTAAATAGCGCGGTCCGAAAAGGGTTTTCTTCTCCATGAAAAACGGATAGTCATTCACACATAAATCCCAAAAGCGACGATGATATGTTAATGCATGTTCTTGATCATTTAATTTGGCAAAACAATACGCCAGCCAAAAGAAACATATCATCTGACCGTACGTATCTTCACTGCGTTCATAATAGGATAATGCCTGTTTTGCCGTATCAATCGCTTCTTCAAAAAGGCTGTTTTCTGCCAACACTTTCGTCAATGCCGTCAACAGCAGTGCCGACATCCAGAAATCCTGCACTTTATTTGTTTCCCTCAATCCGATTTGTGCATGGCGTTTCGCCTCCAACACATTATCGCGGTGGTACAAAATAAGTCCCATGTAACACTCGGCAGTAATACGTTTTACATGAATGAGATTGAGGAGCTCAAGCGTCTCATCAAAACAGCCTTTCGCACGTTCAAAATCTTTCATCTCCATATTTAACAGCGCCAGTCCTTTACGCAACTTTGTCAGCGCAAGTGTATATGGCATATCAACGAGCGCTTCTTTTCCGCCTTCTATTATTCGGCTATAGGCTTGCGTATTTTCACCCATTAATACATCGATCAAAACGAGCAGTAAATCGGTCGTTCGGTGTGCTTCTTCCCACTGGAACGGCTTTGACACACGCGCATTCAGCAACTCTTTCGCTTTATTCAGCTGACCGTGGCGCAAATAAAGACGCGCATCGATATTATTAATGCTTAGCTGCAGGTTTTGCGACTGGCTCCAGCGCAGCGCCTCCCCCGCTTTCCCTAAATTAATCAGATTTTCGGTATACAAACTATTAATAAGATGGCGTTCTGTATCATTCACATCTACTTCGTTCAATAAGCTGATTGCCTGCTGCAGATGATGTTCCGCAAAAACCGGCTGAAGAGTATCCAAATAAATATTGGCCAGCCCAAACTGCGAGCGCATTAAAAACAACCGGTCCTGCTGCAGCTGCGCTTTTATAAAGCATTCATTGTACGCATTTTTTGCCCGTTCATATTGCGCACGGTAACGCTGGCATTCCCCTTCATAATAAAGAAGCTGATAAGGTTTTTCTTCAATCGCAAAATCTTTCAGCCGTTCCAGTAAAAATTCAAACTGCCCTGCTTCAATAAACTGTGGTGCAAATTGCATCAGTAACTCGATATAGTACCGGTTATTTTTCAGCTGGGTTGCATGGGTAACAGCTAATACACCTAAATTATGATTGGCATAATACCGGGCTGCCTGTTTATGGAATTCTTCATGCAGATCCGGATAGTATTCGCTCAGCCTTTGCTGCAAAAACTGTTGGAACAGTGCATGGAACCGGTATTTTGTTCCTCCTGCCAATGGTGTTATAAACGCAAGATCATCCAACTTCGGCTTCACTTGCTGGATCCATTCCACCCCGTACAATTCCGTAATGACATCAAGGGAAATCACTTGATGAATGCCAAGCTTTAAAAGCTGAAGCTGCAGTTGTTCGTCCAGCCTATCGAATACTTCCGCGGAAAGGTAGGCAAAAAAATTCCCGACCGAACCTTCCGCGATATCGATGAGCTGTTCCTGACTATATTTCGCTTTATAGCCAAGCAGCATGATCGCCATCGCCCAGCCTTCAGTCATTTGCATAATAAATTCGCTTTGTTCGTCCGTTATTTGCCGGTCAAAAAAAGCTTCAAATAAATATTGAACATCTTCTTCCGCAAAAGTAAATTCCGGCTCTAAACACTCGATCAGCTGATTATTCATACGAAGCGTCAACAAACAGCTCCATTCAGGCATTTTCCTCGTCGAGACAATGATATGGAGGTTGGCAGGTAAAAATTGAAGCAGCTGATTCATAATGTAATTGATCGGAAATACGTGCGACACATGGTGATAATCGTCCAGTACAATTAAAAAAGGATCTTTTATATAGTGCAGCTCATTGGCGATTTGTTTTGAAAGCTGCAGTAACTCTTCCATATTATGAAACTTTAACGTCTCATCCCAACCTTTTAATTTTTCGCCGAACGATGGGAAATGCTGCTGAATACTATAGATGAAATGACGTAAAAACGGAAATATTGAGTCATCATCCGGCGTAATCTGATACCAGGAGGATTTTGTTTTTTGATCGTTTAAAAATTGACTAATAAGCGATGTTTTCCCGTAACCTGCACTACTATGTAAAATGGTACACTTTGCATGCGGCCAATCCGAAAGCTTTTTCATTAACTTTGCTCTTCTTAAATAGTTATTGACTGGTGTCGGAGGTATAAGTTTCGAGACAAAAATATGTTGCTCCATGCTTCCCACCCCATCTGTAATTAATTACAAACATATTATCATAAAGCAGAAAATTATTCTTTAAAATACAGAATTTATATAAAACGCGACTAATATATAGTATATTAATCTTTCATGTTGAATATTATAACTATTTAAGAAAAGAAAAAATTCTCTATGTTACACTAGAGAATTTTGTCCAACAGCATTAATAGAATTATTAAAGTAGTAGCGATTGCCATGAAACCGAAGAAAAAATAGCCAATTAATCGAATCGGCTTGGGCATTTGCTTCATCTTATAGGAAGTTGGGGTACCGACATGCTTTTGATAGTGCTCATCGGAATCGTTGAACGGTTTTTTCTCCATCAAATCACCCTCTCTTTTTTAATATGTACTATTCTTCAGTACAGAAAGTTTCAAAGAAAGCTAAGAAATTTAAAACTTCGTTGTCAGCCAATTATGTATGAAAACCTGTATGAAAACTAATTATATAAATAGTCATTTTATAGAAATGAAAGCGAAACCATTGCCTGTAAATATAGATTTCATGGCGTTCTTTGCCACTTTTCTAAGTTGATGTACTTTAAAAAAGTACTTTACTTAATTTTCTGAATATTTTATAATTATAAAAAGGAGTTGATACACATGCCAAACTATACTTACATTGCATCTGACGAAAATGACGTATCTTACCTATACGAAGATAACAGTGATTGTTACGATCTGGATTGCTTTGACGACAATGATATTTAAAGGAGTATTCATACGACATGGACGGAATTAAATCGATAAAGGATGTGGCGAATAACTGATTATCGCCACATCCTTTATTATTTTACATATTGAATAAACCAGTCTGCCCCATCCGCTCTCATCGATATACCAATGAAGCCTGATTTTAGAAGTTGCTGCTGTGCCTCCGTATTATCCATTGGGACAAATTGCTCTTCAGTCCACTCATACGCCTTATAAGGAAGTGATTTCTTAAATACATAGCGCAGTTTCCCGCCATACTTCAGCTTTAATGCTGCAATATGCATATGTTGTGAAAACTTGTCCTTTAAACTTGCGATATTGCCCGGCATGACCGTCGCACAAACGGTATTAAATTTCGATTCATCCACTTGCTGCATAATGATGTCTGCCATCGTACGCTGCAAACGATAACCACGATAACCCGGATGAACATTGGAAATTTCCTGATACAGTACTTTCCGCAATTCATCCTCTGTTTTCAAGCCAATATCATAGCCTAAATGTTCTTCATCAATCATTGGTTCCAGCAATGCTCGAAAGGCAATTAATTTTCCTTCAATGAAGACCCCAATCATCAGTCCGTTCCCGCTTAAAATAAAGCTCAGCTCTTCATTATCGAGCGGCTGTAATATAGCTTTGTCCGGCAGTGCATCGACTACTTCCTGCTGCAAAGTGATTAATTCCGGGATACGTGTTTCATCCAATAAATACACTTCATATCGTTCATTCCCTAAAAATCCTGACGCAATCATTTACTGCACCACACAATGGTCACGTGTTAATTCCGCTAAAACCGCTTCGTCCACATCGACACCTAAACCTGCACGTTCATTCAACTGAATATACGGGACATTATATTGAAGGTTTCCGATATCTTTTGAGAATTTTAACGGTCCTGTTAATTCCACACTCGTAAATACTTTGTTCGAAAAGGCAACATGGAAACCTGCCGCCGAACCGACCGAAGACTCGACCATTGAACCGATTTGGCATTCAATCCCTGCCATTTCCGCCATATGTGCTAGCTTCATTGCAGGATACATTCCCCCGCATTTCATCAATTTAATATTTACCTTGTCTGCTGCACGCTTTGCAATAATTTCGCGCATTTCACGCACACCGCGTAAACCTTCATCAATCATGACAGGAATCGATGTTTTCGATTTAATTTCAACCATGCCATCAATATCATCCGCACGTACCGGTTGTTCCAGCCAGTCGATATTCAATTGTTCAAGCTCGCGAACTGCTTGCATCGTTGTTGAACTGTTTACCCAGCCTTGGTTGACATCAACACGAATCGCAATTTCATTCCCGACACGTTCACGTACTGCTTTAATGCGGGCAACATCACTCGCTACATCGCGTCCGACTTTCATTTTGAATGAGTTGTATCCCATTTCTACACGTTCTGCAGCTTCATTTGCCATCTTTTCAGGTGTTCCGATGCTTAACACATGTGTAATCGGGAACTTCTCATAATAACGCCCGCCTGTTAACTGATAGGCAGGTACTCCAAGTTTTTTCCCTGCCAGATCAAAGCATGCGATATCAATTGCCGCTTTGGCAGCTGGCGCACTATAGATGAGCGCGTCCATTTTGGCATGGATCTTTTCAAAATTCATCGGGTTTTCCCCGATCATCGCCGGTGCCAATGTATGTTTCAATACAGCATAAGTGCCTTCCAATGTTTCACCTGTCACATGTTCATCCGGAACTGCCTCACCCCAGCCGACTAAACCGCATTGTGATGTCATCTTTACAATAATGGACGGCATGTTCGGATATGTTCCGTAGCTTACGATAAACGGTTCAATTAATGGTAATTCAATATTAAATAATTCAATTGTTTTGATTTGCATTCTTCGTTGTTCTCCTTTTATTAAAGCGGGCGTTTAATTGTGAATTGCTCACCGATTTTTGCATAGTCATTTCCAGCAAGACGACTGATTGCGCCAAGTCCTACCGGATCAATTCGGCCTTCTTCATACAGAGTTTCTTCTATATGATAGTACACGACTTTTCCGATGATCAGGTCGCAGCCTGCAGTTTCATCATCGCCGCCAAGTTCCAGTGCTTTTTCAAGGACACATTCCAGTCGGACTTTCGCTTCCTTTACACCCGGAACATCGATTTTTTCACTCTTTACTAATGACAGACCTGCAACTGCTATCTCACTTTCATCCGGTGGTAAGTTTGCAGCTGTTTTATTTACTTGTTCTACATTTTCAGTATCAACAATATGGACAACAAATTGCTCTTTTGCAAGAATATTTCTTGCAGTATCTTTTGGCTCCCCTTTTTTCCGTTGGATACTTACCGAAATCATCGGAGGATTTGAAGAAACGATATTGAAAAAACTAAATGGCGCCGCGTTCACAACCCCATCTTCAGATATCGATGTAACAAAGGCAATTGGTCTTGGAATGATGGAACCTATCAGAAATTTATAATTTTCACGTTCTGATATTTGTTTTGGATCAATTTTCTTCATAAAAACTCGCCTCTTTTCTTATCACTAATTTGACTTTAGAGAACTGATTGCAACACGTCAAATAGTTTTTCTGCATTTTAATTTAGGACAAATACTTTTATACATATTTAATTCGTTCCATATTTTGTGTGATTTAAAGGCTGTTTTAATAGGCTTTTTCAAGGTTATTGAAACAAAATCCCTCTACCTCCTCCTAGATATTTTTCTTTTTCAATCAAAATTCTTCAGCGAAACTTCAAATATTTCCTATTCAACTAACTGTTATAAACAGTTTCGCCATTCTATAAGGAAAGTATAAAAACAGGGCTATTTAGATTATAAACTTTAGCAAAAACGTTGATTTAGCAGTGCATAAAGCTATTTATGAGGTTTTTTATGTGTATTAGTAACTGTTATATTATGAGTTCAAAAGTATTTTCCAATAATCCGTTTCGAACATTTAAGAGAAATTACTTGCACAACTAAGTATTTTTAGTTATTTAAATAGAATTTATTACAGTTTACAATATTATCCCACCCTTAACATATTGCTATATTAAACTAATACTTCACCACCGGCAAAACCTTGATTTATCAACGTTAAAGCGCATTTTTACCATCAAAAAATAATTGCCTTAAGTACAATTTTATTACCCAAAAGAGAAATATATGTTTTTTCGAGATAATATATTTTGTGAAATTCTACTTGCACAACATAATAAGTTAATGTTAAGTTAATGTACATGGACGTTCATACTTTAGACATAACTACTTCAAGTAGAGAAATGTCGTATAACTGATATTTATTTTCGTGTGAGGGGGAAATTTTTTGAAAAAGAATCGTTGGTTAATTGCTGCATCAGCAATCGCTATTCACCTTTCAATCGGTGGAGCTTATGCATATAGCGTGTATAAAAATCCAATTGCTGAAGAGCTTGGGTGGGATGCATCGCAAATTACAATCGCGTTTACAATTATGATGGGGTTAGCAGGTTTTGCTGCCGCACTATTTGGTAGTACAGTAGAGAAATTAGGACCGAGAAAAGCAGCGATGGTTGCCGCAGTACTCTTTGGTTTAGGTCAAGGTGGCGCAGGGATCGCAATCGCTATGGATTCGGTTGTTTTATATTGGTTGACTTACGGACTGTTAAGTGGACTTGGGATGGGTATTGGTTATATCGCTCCAGTATCTACACTTGTTAAATGGTTCCCTAATCGTCGAGGTCTGGCGACAGGTATGGCAGTATTAGGATTCGGGTCTGGTGCATTAATTACCGCACCGGTAGCTGTAAACTTAATGGAGTCTTTCGGTATTTCAAACACTTACTTTATTTTAGGTATTAGCTATTTTGTATTAATGATGATTGGTGCACTTTATATCGCTCCGCCTAAACCGGGCGAAGTAGAAGAAGCAATTGCATCAGGAAAAGCAAAAACAACTGAAATTGCACAAATGTCTGCACGTGAAGCTGTACGTACAAAGCAGTTCTGGATGCTTTGGGCAATGCATTTAATTAATGTTACATCTGGTTTAATGTTAATTTCTGTTGCTTCTCCAATGGCACAGGAAATTGCAGGTTTATCTGTAGCTGCAGCTGCAGCAATGGTTGGATTAATGGGCTTATTTAATGGTGGCGGTCGCTTACTTTGGGCAGCTGGATCAGATTATATCGGGCGTTCTAACGTATTCGTTATTTTCTTCACGATTCAATTAATTGCCTTTATTACACTACCATTCACTACAAACGCCATTCTATTACAATTGTTCATATTCTTAGTAGTTAGTTGTTATGGCGGTGGTTTCTCGAATTTACCAGCGTTTGCAAGTGATTTATTCGGTACGAAACAACTTGGTGTTATTCACGGATATTTATTAACAACTTGGTCACTTGGTGGGATTTTCGGTCCACTAATCGCATCAACTGTTTATGAAGCTGCAAATAGCTATGTACCATTGTTTTACTTATTCAGTTTCTTAATTGCAATTTCATTAGGAATTTCTTTATTAATGCGCTCGAATGTCAACAAAATGAAAAAACAACGCGCAAAAGAAGAAGCAAGTACAAAACACAAAGGGAAACAGGGAGAACCTGTTCATTCATAAGGGGATTATATAGAGATGAAACGAAGGTATCCAACTTTCGCTTCATCTCTTTTCTTTTTTCTCTTAGTTTTGCGGGTATTTTCTCTATTACTCTTGAATTTAAGAGTGTTACAATTACTGTAAGGGTTGTTTTTCCAGGGGGGATGTTCATGAACCGTCAACATTTCAGTGTTATTTTAGGGGGCATTTTATTTTTAGCTGTTGCAATGGGGATTAGCCGATTTGCTTTCACACCGATTTTACCGTTCATGCGTGTAGATGAAAACTTATCGTTTGCACAAGGCGGTTGGCTCGCATCAAGCAATTATATCGGATATTTCATCGGAGCTTTAGGTGCCGGCTTTGTTTACAAGTCAAAAAAGAACTTCCTATTAATTAATGTATTTCTGAATGTGTTCTCAATCATTTTAATGGGATTGGTTGAATCTTATTTAATTTGGATAGTGTTACGTTTTATCGCCGGCTTAACGAGTGGCTTCATATTTGTTCTTACATCAAGCATCGTGATGGATTATTTAGCAGCAAATTTATTAACCCGCTGGAGCGGCTATTTGTTTAGCGGAGTCGGATTGGGTATCGCGTTATCAGGACTTTTCGTACCATTTTTTGAAGCGAGCTTTAATTGGCAAGGATCCTGGCTTGGTCTTGGCGCATTATCTGTCCTATTTTTAGCAACGACAATCTTTTTATGGCGACAATTAAGAGTTGCGAATCATATAAAGGAACCAAAGTCTGCGGACAACAATATTTGGCGCGGGTTTATGCCATGGCTGATTATTGCATACGGCTTGGAAGGACTAGGCTATATTATTACAGGTACTTTTTTAGTCGACATTATTTATAATATTGAATCATTGCGTGCCTATGCCGGATATAGTTGGGTACTTGCTGGGCTGGCTGCTATTCCGTCAGCACCGATCTGGATGAAGTGCATGTCTCGTTTTTCACCTGTTTCGATGATGACTACCGCCTATTCCTTGCAGATTATCGGCATTCTGCTTCCTGTTTTATCACAATCGGCATGGAGCGTACTATTGTCGGCGATGTCATTTGGTTTTACGTTTGTCGGACTCGTAACGATGTCGACTGCCTATTCCAGACAACTGTTTCCAAAGCAAAGCAACTATGTCGTATCAATACTGACTACGTTCTATGCTATTGGACAAATTATCGGACCGGTCATTGCATCTCGTCTGGAAACTCATTTCCGTACGTTTAAAGCCCCCCTGCTGTTTGCAGGAGGTACCGTTACACTCGCGCTTGTACTGTTACTCGTCGGGTATTTCTACAGCAGGAAAAGCCCTGTTCATCTAGCTGCGGATATAAAATATTGAACCTCAATCACATCTCATGAAATTATGGAGATGTGATTTTTTCGGTTTTCCAAAATAATTTACCCCTATCCCCCATTAATGTTAAGATACCGATAACATTGTACTTCGGAGGACATCCTATGGAAGAAAAACATTATTCAATCGGTGAAGTTTCCAAACTGACGAATATCTCTATTCAAACATTACGCTACTACGATCAGATCGGCTTATTCAAACCTTCCTATGTCGATCCTAAAACAAATTACCGCTACTACAAAGACTCACAATTTTATCATTTGGATATTATTAAATCATTGAAATATATCGGTGTCTCATTGGAGGAAATTAAAGCGGCGCAACAGTTTACCCCTGCCGAACTTCTCTCCTTTTTGCAACAGCAGGAAAGTGTCATTGAACAGCAAATGAACCGTATGTACGAAATTCAGCAGTCCTTATATAAAACGAAAAGGCAGATGGAAGAACAGCTGGCGATCGATGTAATGGATACAGTCTATTTCAAAAATGAAGAATCCGTCCGTATTTTATCGATTAAAACAAATGAACTGACGCCGTACTATATTCCAAATACGTACTACAGTTCCTTAATTAAAACATTGGAAGTTGAAAACAGCTTGCTGAGCAATCGTTATGGATGTATTTTTCCTTACGAGCAATACGACAGTCTGGATGAGCTGCATTACAGCCATGTTTTCACACCGCTGATTACAGATAGGTATATTACCCATTTAACAACAGATATGGACGTGAAAACGATACCTGCAGGACGCTACGTATGCATTGCGTTTATTTTTGAAAGGGACACTTATTTAACCCAATACCAAAAACTTTATCATTATATAAAAGAGCAGCATATACAGGTTGTTCCGGTTGTCTATGAAATCTTCATGCCTCTTAACTATTCTCCAAACGAAGAAGATCAATTCATCGTGGAATTAAAGATTAAGCTGCTTTAACTAATTTTTACAACTATTTAAAACAGTTCTATTGACTCTATAGCTACTGTAGGGTTTATGTTAGAAAGTGCGGATTAACGATTTTTTTACAACTTAATAAGGAGCAATAACAATGAAAGACTATAAAATAACATTAGGGTTACTATTATTAAACCTGTTCATCGCCTTTCTAGGAATCGGTTTGGTTATCCCGGTACTCCCTACTCTAATGAATGAACTGCAATTAAGCGGCCAAGTTATCGGCTATTTAACAGCAGCATTCGCGATTGCACAACTGATTGTTTCACCTCTCGCTGGTAAAGCGGTTGATAAATATGGACGTAAAATTATGATCGTCCTCGGATTATTTATTTTCGGTATTTCGGAATTTCTATTCGGTTTAGGAAAAACGATAGAAGTTCTTTTCATTTCCCGTGTTCTAGGCGGAATCAGTGCAGCGTTTATTATGCCTGCTGTTACGGCTTTTATTGCGGACATTACAACAATGGAAACACGATCAAAAGCACTTGGCTACATGAGTGCGGCAATTAGTACAGGTTTCATTATCGGACCGGGCATCGGCGGATTTTTAGCTGATTTCGGTACACGTGTGCCTTTCTATTTTGCAGGGGCGCTCGGTACAACGGCAGCAATTTTATCGATTATTTTACTGCGTGAACCGGAACGCAATACGGAACATGCGGAAAATGCACCGGCACAAACATCCGGATTTAAACGCATTTTAGAACCGATGTACTTGATTGCATTTATTTTAATTTTTGTCGCATCATTCGGACTCGCGGCATTCGAATCGTTCTTCAGTCTGTTTGTCGATCATAAATTCGGGTTTACCCCTGTGGATATCGCAATCATTATTACAGGCGGCGCGATTTTCGGAGCAGTTGCGCAAGTAGTACTGTTTGACCGGCTTGCACAAAAATGGGGAGAAATTAAACTCATTCGCTACAGCTTAATTTTATCGGGGGTTCTTGTATTTTTAATGACTGTTGTCAGCTCATATTTTGCTATTTTACTTGTAACATGTATCGTCTTTATCGGCTTCGACTTATTCCGTCCTGCCGTTACGAGCTATTTATCAAAAATTGCCGGCAATGAGCAAGGTTTCGTCGGAGGAATGAATTCGATGTTTACAAGTTTGGCGAATATATTCGGGCCGATTTTAGGCGGGATGTTATTCGATATTGATGTTAACTACCCATATTACTTTGCAACGGTTGTCATCTTCTTCGGTATTCTGTTAACATTAATTTGGAAGAAACCTGCATCGTATATGTAATTTTTTCTGTCTTTCGCAATAGATTTATCTGTTTTACAAGTAAATTTGCTTAAGGAGGATTTCATCATGACAACAAAATCAAAATCAGAACAACTTATTTCAACTACGGAAAAATTCGGGGCGCACAACTATCACCCACTTCCGATCGTAATCGAAAAAGCAGAAGGTTCTTGGGTGACAGACCCTGAAGGCAACCGTTATTTAGATATGCTTTCGGCGTATTCTGCCTTAAACCAAGGTCATCGCCACCCGAAAATTATTCAGGCGTTAAAAGATCAGGCAGATGCAGTGACACTTACGTCACGTGCATTCCATAGTGCGACATTAGGCGTTTGGTATGAAAAAGTTAGTAAGCTAACAGGAAAAAATATGGTACTGCCGATGAATACAGGTGCTGAAGCTGTTGAAACGGCGATTAAAACAGCCCGTCGCTGGGGATATGAAGTAAAAGGCATTGAAGCAAACAAAGCGCAGATTATCGGCTGTAACGGCAATTTCCATGGCCGTACAATGGGTGCTGTGTCTTTATCCTCGGAAGCAGAGTATAAGCGCGGTTTCGGCCCGATGCTGGAAGGTTTCACATTAGTTCCTTACGGTGATATTGATGCACTGAAGGAAGCTATTACACCGAATACAGCGGCATTTATCGTCGAGCCAATTCAGGGAGAGGCAGGCATTATCATCCCGACTGAAGGCTTCTTAAAAGCAGCATATAACTTATGTAAAGAAAATAATGTTCTGTTTATTGCAGATGAAATCCAAACAGGTTTATCACGAACAGGAAAACTGTTTGCCTGCGAATGGGAAGATGTTACACCGGACGTCTACATTTTAGGTAAGGCGCTTGGCGGCGGTGTTTATCCGATTTCAGCAGTTGTCGCGAATGACGATATTCTCGGTGTGTTCAATCCAGGTTCACATGGCTCAACTTTCGGCGGTAACCCGCTGGCATGTGCCGTATCGATTGCAGCGATTGATGTATTAATAGATGAAAAGCTGACAGAGCGTTCATTGGAGCTTGGCAATTACTTTAAAGCACAACTTCAGGAAATTAAGAACCCGGTCATTAAAGATGTGCGCGGGCGCGGTCTTTTCATAGGCGTTGAGCTTCACGAATCAGCTCGTCCCTACTGCGAAAAGCTGGCAGAACGTAAATTACTTTGCAAAGAAACACACGACACAGTAATCCGCTTCGCCCCACCGCTCATTATTTCAAAAGAAGATCTGGATTGGGCAATTGAGCAAATTAAAGCTGTTTTTAGTGAATAGGTAGTATATTTAGAGGGCGCTGTGTTATGCATAGTGCCCTTATTTTATTGATGGTTAAGCAAAGGAGACTTATGATGAAATCACTTTATATTACGGGCTACCGTCCACATGAATTAGGAATATTCAATGACAAGCATCCTGGTGTCCCGGTTATTAAAAAGGCACTGGAAAACCAGCTGCGCATCCTAATAGAAGACGGACTGGAATGGGTCGTAATCAGCGGCCAGCAAGGTGTTGAAACATGGGCGGCACAAGTTGTACTGGAACTTAAAAATGACTACCCAGAACTCAGATACTCTATTATCACCCCCTTCTTGGAACAGGAAAAAAATTGGAATGAGCATAAACAAGAGACCTATATGCATATAGTAAGTAAGGCAGATTTTGTGACAAGCGTGACGAAGCGCCCTTACGAAGCACCATGGCAGTTTATTGAAAAGGACAAGTTCATTATCGATAACACGGATGCGACATTGCTCGTCTACGATGAAGAAAATGAAGGATCTCCAAAATATGTGCTTAGCCTCATCCAGAAGTATATGGAGCAGCATGATCAATATGAGCTGTTGATGATCAATGCTTATGATTTACAAGTGGTGGCTGAGGAAATGCAGCAAGGAGATGATTGGTAAAAGTTATGTAAATATCTAAATTCAGTAAATATTCTGACTACAGATTTTTGTTTTGGGGTATAATATATTAAACAAATTATATTTTACTATTTAAGGAGGCCACATTATGAACCAATTGACGATGATTAATGAAACAACACCAATCAATATACCGCACCATACGTATAAGCGTGAGTGCCGATATACGAGAGGAATCAACATTCCCCTTGCAGATATCGAGAGAATTTTATACGGGATGAGCGATGATGCACTTCACTATTTTGAGTTCCATAATATCGCGAAAGAAATTAAACAAGGAACATTATTAAATGGCTATACCGGTCTTGCTAATATTATTTCAGACTATTATAAAAACGAAAAAAATATAGAAATTCCTGAACTGACAAACGGCCGGGATTTTTATGTAAAAATAGTTTAACAAAATTAAGGGGATGACTTCCTAAGTGAATACCAAAAACAACAACGTCTAAAGTATCCTATTGGGTTCGGTGCTTTCGGCGTTGTTTTACATATTGGGAGATTCAGCAAATCGAATTTTCTAAAAATTTGTTTAATAAAAGCATTGACTTTCTAATTGATAAAGATTATCATTATCATTGTAAGGTTAGTAAAACCTTTTCGATACTGTTCCCCCCAGTTCAGATTCGAAACTCATTAATTACTTTTCTCATATTTCGAAAAGATTAATTGGATTGATCTTTTCTCCTGGAAGAATGGCAAATCCCCTCACGATTTGCCATTTTTTCATGAAAAATTGGGTATACATATATTAAAGGAGATGATTTAGTTGGAATTCCGTATTGAAAAAGACACTTTAGGTGAAATTCGTGTACCAGCAGACAAAATTTGGGGTGCACAAACACAGCGAAGCAAAGAAAACTTCCAAATTGGCACAGAAAGAATGCCGATTGAAATTATCCGTGCCATGACTATTTTGAAAAAAGCAGCGGCGATTGCCAATAATAAATTAGGCAAGTTATCCGATGCGAAGAAAAATGCGATTGTAGAAGCAGCCGATGAAATTCTTGCAGGTAAATGGGATGAACACTTCCCTCTTGTCGTCTGGCAAACAGGCAGTGGTACACAGACAAATATGAATGTGAACGAGACAATTGCCCACTTAGCGAATGAAAAGCTGACGGCAGCCGGATCGGATGAAAAGGTTCATCCTAACGATGACGTCAACAAGTCACAAAGCTCAAATGACACATTCCCTACTGCACTACATATTGCTGCAGTCGAAATCGTAGAGAACTACCTAATGCCGCGCTTAAAGCTGTTACAGGCGACATTAAGAGAAAAAGCGTTAGCGTTTAACGATATTATTAAAATCGGTCGTACCCATTTACAGGATGCAACACCGCTTACACTTGGTCAGGAAATTGGCGGCTGGCACCATATGCTGTTAAAATGCGAAAAAATGATTATGGTGAACACGCAGTTCATGAAAGAGCTTGCGATTGGCGGTACTGCCGTTGGTACAGGCATTAACGCCCATCCGGAATTCGGTGCCCGCACAGCTGCAGAAATCAGCAAACTAACAGGCATTGAATTTACATCTGCGGAAAATAAATTCCATGCTTTGACAAGCCATGATGAAGTCGTGACAGCGCACGGTGCATTAAAAGCATTGGCTGCGGATTTAATGAAAATCGCCAATGATGTACGCTGGCTGGCAAGTGGTCCGCGCTCTGGTATCGGTGAAATTACGATTCCTGAAAACGAACCAGGTTCATCAATCATGCCAGGTAAAGTAAACCCGACACAAAGTGAAGCAATGACAATGGTCGTGACTCAAGTTGTCGGCAATGACGCAACAATTGCCTTTGCAGCATCACAAGGTAATTTCGAATTGAACGTATTCAAGCCAGTGATCATCTACAACTTCCTGCAATCAGCACGCTTGTTGGCCGATTCGATGAAATCATTCAACGACAATTGTGCAGTCGGTATCGAGCCGAATATGGAAGTATTGGATGCTAACTTGAAAAATTCGTTAATGCTTGTTACGGCGTTAAACCCGTATATCGGTTATGAAAATGCGGCGAAAATCGCAAAAACAGCACATAAAGAAGGCACAACTTTAAAAGAAGCTGCTATTGCATCAGGTCTTTTAACAGAAGAGGAATTTGACCGTTATGTTGATCCAAAAACGATGATTTATCCAAATGCTGAATAATTTTTAGCGATCCTACACAACCTTCCAACAAGTTTAGTCAATTACTTTCAGCCGGTAATAAACTATTGTTGAGGAGGTTGTTTTTATTGAAAAAAATTCAATTTGTAAAGGATGGTTATGAAATCGTCATAAATATTCGCAGAAATATACAGAACGAAACGACTCAATATGTTGAAGCAGACGCCTATTATAATGATTTTGGCAACTACCGCATATTAGTTTTAGGAGATACTGTAGAAAAAGTAGTGGAACTTGCAACACATGAGCTTCTGACTAATCACCCATTTGAGAAAGTTATAATAGATTATTAAGACATATTTAAAGGGATGCCCAGAAAATGAATTCAGGGCACCTCTTTTTTTACGTTATAGAAGGTTTAAATACATATCGATGAGCTGGTCACCGTAAAAGTAAACAATGATTGCAGCTATAGCAATTGATGGTCCGAACGGTACAGGGGTTTTGCGCCCTTTCCCACGGATTTTCAAGATGACGATACCGACAATCATCCCGATCACCGATGCCAAAAATAAGGTTAATAACGTATTGAATGTCCCCAACACTAATCCAATCAGTAAAAACAGCTTAATGTCCCCGCCGCCCATTCCACCTTTTGAAATAATGGCGATTAACAGTAAAATTGAGAATCCAATTGCGGCGCCGATTATACTATCCCACCACGGATCAAGCGGCGAAAGAATTCTACCAATGATTAGAAACGGCAGGAAAAACAATAGAATTTTGTCCGGAATAAGCATGTACGCAATATCCGAAACATTTATAATGACCAATAGAGAAATAAACAGTAAAGCTACTGCCAATTCCCACGTGATGCCAAGCTGCCATGTAGCAAACGCAAATAAAAGTCCTGTTACCAGTTCCGTAAATGCGTAAATCGGCGACACTTTCACACCACAAGTCCGGCATTTCCCTCGTAGAAATAGGTATGAAAAAACAGGTACGAGTTCAAAAGCGCTTAAACGTCGATTGCAATGGACACAGTGAGATGGCGGTGTCACAATCGACTCTTTTTTCGGTACCCGTAATCCGACTACATTGTAAAATGAGCCAAATACCAATCCAAAAATCCCCGCAAATATTGTATACATAATCTCCATTTTAGATGCTCCTTACTTGTACCTGCCCATTTGTTATTCGTAGTAGAAAGTAGTGACTTGGACTTCTGCTGTTACCACTTCTGATGTATCTTCAAAAAGTTGCTCTTCTTCACCAGCAAGATCAAAATCAATGCTGTCAATATGCATAATCCGTTCTATTTGTTCAATTTCTTTGATGAACTGTAGCAGGCTTGTTTCATTTGGTGATGTAACCTCGATAATAAATGTGACTAATTTCAATGACTGTGGCAATGGCTCCTCGGATATGGTAGACACAGGTAATTCCTCAGTTTGTTGGAGCTCGTCTAATATTCCCTGGCTTTCATCATCTTCAGAGTTCTCGGTAGAGTTTAATAAGTTTGAATTCGATACGAGCGTATCATAATTATTAAATTCAATACGCCGAATCTGTGAAGCTGTCACATACTCAATTTCTTCTATAGATAAAATTAACGAATCAATATTCCTGTCATTTGGAACCTTTTTGCGTAACATAAATTCATTTACATCCGTTTCCGAATACTGTGATTGCCTGTCCGCCACATTTTGCTCAAGCGATTTAATTTCTGTATTTAAATAATTGATTTCTGTACGAATCGATTGTGCTTCTTCCTGCTTCGGCTTTACAACAAAAGAGTAGAGTGCAAATAACATAGCCATCGCTAAAGCGATGATAAGTAAAAGCGTTCCGTTTTTGCTGCTTGAGATGGAATTCATTGTTCGTCACCTCCAGCAGCTATATATTCTTCATTAATAGTAAGTTCAATTTCTATTTCATAGCGAGGAACTTCAGCAAACTGTGGCTCCCGTAGTTCTTCTTTCATCGAGTCGATTTCAAACGCTTCGATTGTCCCCACTTTAATATCATTAAAATAAGGGTTGTTTTTAAGATCACTTACATAAACAGATACTGCGTTTAATGTTTCCAAGTCCACAATCACCGTTACCCCTAATGTAGAAAATTCATAGGAACGCATATACGTATTGGGTGGTAATAAATTTTTGGTTTCACTAATAATGGGTGTAACCGGGTAGGAAACACGTTCAACAAATGTCACCGATTCTTGTAAAGACTCTTGATTTTCCGTATCTAAAGATGTGACATTTACTTGCAATTCATCACGTGTCGCAATTAATGTATCACGCATTGATATGGCATCTGCTATTTCATTTTTTGCGCTGTAATAAAGGAAAGCCAATAATATTATTGTTAACATTGATAATATTCCAACCAAAATAAATGCAAACTTTAAACTGGTCGGGCCCTTTTCAATTTTGGGCATGAGGTTAATATTTGGTATCATTCATTAACCTCCTTCAAAGCAAGTCCCAGTAATGTGGCATGCTTAGCTTTACAGTTTGGAAAATATTTTTCAACCACAGTATCGTCAACAATTCGAACAGCAGTTGGTAAATTGTCCCGTAAGAGCGTTTCAATTGTAGGTAGTAATGGGTGGTCCCCCATAACTACAATCTCATTGACCTCTTTTTCGCCCTTATGAAGTGAGAATTTGAAAAAGTTCATCATCCGATCAATTTCAAGAACCTGATCTGTTGCAGCAGTACGGAAATTGCCCAAATCACCTGTATAAGTAAATTGAATTTCATTATTTCCAAGCACTTCCTGTTTCCAATTTTCAGTAGCCGTTTCAATTGTTTGGAAACGTAAAAACTCGACCTCTCCACCAGAATAGATACAAATCGATAATTCATTAATCGACCAGTCCGTTACTAAATATGTACGATTTGAATCTATGAATTCAATATGCTCAAGCAAACGTAAATTACATAATGAACAAATATCCGCGACTTGCGGTTGGAGATGATTGTCCAATAGTAAGCCGATCATCTTCCCTACTTCATCAGGAGGCGCAGCAAATAACATTGCTTTTCCATCTCCCTCTACTGAATCGTATACACCAATCAGCGGTTCTTGAAAAGGTAAATGAATCGACCGTCCCAGCTCCATCTGAACAAATTCTTTCAGGTCGTTACCGTTCACATCAGGTGGATGTTCAAAAGATTTCAACAGTACCGATGTATCCGGCACTAGAAAACGGACATTTTGCTTTTTACCGCCCCAGTTTTGAACATTTGCTTTTATTAATTCAAACATTGCCATCTCATCGACAATAGTTCCTTCTTGTACAATATTTCTCGGCAATGCAATTTCATTAATGATTGGATGCTCCAGCTTTTCCTCTTTAGAAATAAGTACCCGAACAACATAGTCATTATAAATGAGCGCCATATGTGATTTCTTTTTCATTTTGAACATAGAGGAACCCCCTCCCCCTTATACTTTGACTTCTATATCTAAGCTTGCTAAGTATCATCATCGCTCAATGGAACACCCAAGCGCTATGGGTTGGGTGTTCTTTGAGGGGTGATTATTTCCCTAGTAATGCTGTTAATTGATTTCCAGTAATAGTATTATTAGTGGCTGACGGCGTGAAACCCCCACCAGTAAATTTATCAGTATTTTGAATATTTTTTAGTTCTTCATAAGTTACCGTATATTCTTTAGTCGAAGTGTTAAAGCTTACTTTATCAGTACTTATCAACACTCCCTCAAAAACTTCTGTCAAAACAGTATTACTACATATAATTACCTTATTACTCGCTTCACCACATGAACCATCAGCAATTGCAATTTTCGCTCCAGCAAGTAATCCAGCTGCATCTGAAAGAATTGCCTTATCTCTTGTATTCTCGATAATACTCCCAATCGCTGGAACAGCAATCGCCGAAATAATTCCTAAAATAACAATTACCGCTAAAAGCTCTACCAAAGATAAACCTTTTTCATTTTTAATACGTTTCTTTAATGTTTTGAACAAATTAAATCCTCCTTTTAATTTTATCTATTTTTCTTTTGCACTGACGCTTTGTACCCCTTTGATGCCCCCTTGCAAAACGTCTATTTTCCTTTTATATATTTTCATAGAGACTTAACATCGGCATAAAGATAGCTGCTACTATAAGCCCAACTGCTCCCGCTAATATTACAATCATTAGCGGCTCAATAAGTGACTTTAACGTATCCACATTGCGTTCTACTTCTTCTTCATAAAAATCCGCGATCTTTTCCAGCATATAATCAAGAGAACCGGTTGATTCACCAATTTTTGTCATACTCGTTACCATCGGTGGAAAAATCCAACTTTTCTCTAATGGTTCGGTTAATGTACTGCCTTTTTCAAGGCTACTACGGGCATCCAAAACTACTTTCCCGATAACCGGATTCCCTAAAATTTTTTCGGAAATTGTCAATGCCCGTAAAATAGGTACAGCGCTGCTAAATAATGACGATAGATTACGAGTTAATCTTGCAATTGCACTTTTCTGTAAAAGTGGTCCGAATATCGGCAGTTTTAACATCATGTAATGCACCATATAATTAAATTGCTTATTATTTCGATATAAATATTGGAATACAATAATACCGATTATGAAAATAAAAATCGGTAACCACCAATATTGTCTTAGCCATTGCCCTAGTTTAACGGTTGCGACAGTTAACATTGGCAGTTCTGCATCCATCGATTCAAACGACTCAACAAACATAGGCACGATAAAAACGAGCATAAAAAACACAACAACAACTATCAGTATTAGTAACATTGCAGGATAAGTTAATGTAGACTGCACCTTTTTAATTAGCCGGAATGATTTTTCATAAGAATTTGCTAGACGTTCAAGTATCTCATCAATATTCCCTGTTGCTTCACCGGATTTCATCATATTAACGAAAAGCTCCGGGAACACTTTTGGATGACTTTTTGCTGAGTCTGAAAAAGGAATACCGGAACGAATATCCTCTTCCACCTTTTCAAGTGCTCTTCTTAAAGGTTTGCTCGTTGCTTGTTTAGCTAAAATATTAGTCGCTTCTACTAGTGATACACCTGCACGAATTAGAGTTGCAAACTGACGGCAGTAAATTACAAAATCCTGTGTTTTCACTTTTCCCCTGCTTAAACTGACTTCTTTGTGCCAGATACTTTTTGATTCTTCAATCTCACGTGGGTTAATTCCTTTTTCACGGAGTTTCGTAATTGCTGCCGCTTTGCTTACGGCATCGATTGTTCCTTTTTGTGTTGCCCCCATCTTTGTTCTACCTACATATTTAAAAACCGTCAATTATACTCACCAACGTTCAAAAATGAACTGGCTTCCTTCAATGAAACTTGACCAGAAGAAACAAGTGATTGAACTGAAGTCTCTAATGTATGCATTCCCAACGCTCGGCCTGTCTGCATAATACTAGGAATTTGATGGACTTTTTCATTACGGATTAAATTAGTTACCGCTGGAACACCTATTAAAATTTCTGTTGCTGCAACTCGACCTGCAGCATCTTTACGTATGAACAATCGCTGTGAAATAATACCTTGCAGTACATTCGCAAGTTGAATACGAATTTGGCCTTGCTGATGGGGCGGGAATACATCGATAATACGATCAATTGTTGTTGGTGCACTCGATGTATGTAGTGTCGCAAACACTAAGTGTCCGGTTTCTGCTGCTGTAATTGCTGTTGAAATCGTTTCTAAATCCCGCATTTCTCCGACTAGAATAATATCTGGATCCTGACGAAGTGCTGCACGTAGCCCATTGGCAAACGAGTTTGTATCAATACCAATTTCGCGCTGATTCACTACCGACTTTTTATGCGAGTGTAAATATTCAATTGGATCTTCTAAAGTTATAATATGCTTTGATTTCGTTTCATTAATATAATCAATCATTGCGGCTAAAGTAGTTGATTTACCTGAACCTGTAGGACCAGTGACTAAAATGAGTCCCTGAGGTTTTTCCGACAAATCATAGAGGATTCTTGGCATATTCAAAGATTCAATCGTTGGAATTTGACTTGAAACTAAACGTGCGGCAATTGCCCCCGCATTTCGTTGATGATAGGCATTGACACGGAAACGACAAAGCCCTTCCAACGAATAATTAAAATCCGTTTCTCCCTTTTCTTCAAACTCCGATACTTTATATTCGGGTAAAATATGATGTATCATCTGTTCAACCATTTCTGCAGTTACGTTTACATCACCAAACTGTTTTAATTGACCATTTACACGGTAAACTGGAGGAATGCCGATTGTTACATGTAAATCTGATACTTTTTCATCATATGCACGTCGTAATAAATCCTGTATGTTCATTGTCATCTTGCACCCCTCCTAATCAATCGTTGCAACCCTTAGTACTTCTTCAGTAGTTGTTACACCATCTAGCACTTTCAATAAGCCATCCTGCAATAACGTATGATGTCCTGCTTTTTTCATATAGTCGCGCATTACATAACTACTTGCATGTTTTAAAATCAATTCCTTTAACTCACGGTCTACCGGTAAAAATTCATGAATAGCAAGCCGACCACGATATCCTGTGTTTCCACATGCCGCACAACCTCGACCTTTACGAAGTTTATTTACCATAAATCCATTTGATTGGAAAATTTCCCTTTCCCGATTTGAAGGCTCGATTTCCGTACTGCAATCCCTGCAAATTTGGCGTACAAGACGCTGGGCCATTATACCGACAAGTGAAGAAGAAATTAAAAATGGTTCAATTCCCATATCTTGCAGACGTGACACAGATTCTACCGCATTATTTGTATGTAATGTACTCAAAACAAGATGTCCTGTCAGCGATGCACGAATTGCAATTTGCGCTGTCTCTGTATCACGGATTTCCCCGACCATAATAATATCTGGATCTTGACGTAATATAGACCGTAAACCGGTAGCAAATGTTAAACCGATTTCTTCTTTAACTTGAATCTGGTTAACGCCGTTAAGCTGATATTCAACTGGATCTTCAATCGTAATAATATTTACTTCTTCATCATTCAAGTTTGAGAGTGCTGCATATAAAGTCGAGGATTTACCTGAACCTGTAGGACCAGTAATAAGCACAATGCCATTTGGTTTTGCAATCATCTGTTGGAACAGTGTTTCGTTTTTCTTTGTAAATCCTAACTGCGAAATATCGGTTGCAACGTTACTGACATCCAAAATACGCATAACAATTTTTTCACCATATACGGTAGGCAATGTAGAAAGACGAATATCAATATGTTTAAATTCAATGTTCACTTTAAAACGTCCATCTTGCGGAATCCGATTTTCTGTTATATTAAGACCACCCATAATTTTTACACGGGCCGTCATCATATTCTGCATATGCTTTGGCAGTGATCTCTCTGTACGCAATATCCCATCGGTACGATAACGAACTTTATACTCTGTTTCCTGCGGATCAAAATGAATATCCGATGCACGCTGGGCAACACCATTAGCAATAATTTGATTGACTAATCTTACAATTGGAGAATCTTCATCCGTAATTTCCTGTTGAACTTCGGGATTGTTTACCTCTACTTCTGATAAAGCAGCATCCATTGAAGCCTGCAAATCATAATATTTAGTAATAGTCCGGTATAGATCATCCTTTGCAGCAATACTTGTTTCAATTTGACAACCGGTCGCCATACGGACTTCTTCAATTGCAAAATAATCCATCGGGTCAGACATCGCAATTAGCAACTTGTTTTTATCACGACGTACCGGCATAATGTTAACGCGTTTCGCCAGCTCCCTCGGCACAAGCTGTAATAGTTCCGGGTCTATTGCGTATTTATTCAATGTAATGTGGGGAATACCTAACTGGAACTCCAGCACTTCAATAAGTTGTTGCTCGGTAAGTACATTTTCCTTAATAAAAAAGTCGCCCAATTTTTCATCACGACTTTTATTTTCGAGTGCATACGTTAACTGTTGCTCGCTAATTACCCCTGATTCAAGGAGCAGGTCTCCTAAGCGTTTTCTTGATGCCTTCATAGTTGCACCTCCTACTATGGAGTTATTAAATTCCCACCTTTATCGTAATAGCTGCCCGGCGGTAGATTTTCATCTCCATATGTATTGCCTGTTTCTTCATTTGGAATATTAGAATTGGCGTTTTGTTCATCTTTAATTGTATCTCCCACGGTAAAATCTTCATCAGGGAATCCATCACCATCTAAATCAATCGGATCTTGTTGTTCATCACTCGTATTATTCCAAGTATTTTGTCCTTCTCTTTGTGGAGGTGATTCTACAACAATGCGATTAACCGGTGGATAATAATCACGGCTTACTAAATGTTGTTCACCATAAACTGTTCGGTACACAGATACTCGCAAACCCTCTGTACCTTCCTGAATTTGCTGTTTTTGACCGGTTGACAGATCACTTGAATAGCGAGTGATCGTACGCGGCAGTACCGTTTCATCACGTGTTACTGATATAGAAACCTCGGCCTCTTTGCGCGACGTATAAATTTCTGTTAATAATTTTTCACCGTCCATTGACAACTTTAATAAGATAGGTGTTGTTAGCGTATTGGCAAATTTCAAATCTTTACCTGCCAATACATCTACCTTCGCTTCTAGACCAGGGCTAAAATAGGAAGGAATTTTATTTTGAGAATGGCGTTCTATAATTTTGCCATTGCTATTAAGAGCTGCATTGTATAGATTGGAAGCAATAAAATTGATGGCCTCACGATTTGACAAATTAATCGCGTCCCCTAATTGATTAATCATTGAAAAATCCATATTCGGCTCAACTACTGTATCATTCAGTGCAAGTACAAGTTCATTTATTCCCATTGTACTCTCTGGCATTGTCTCACTTGATAATGAAATACGCTCTGTTTGTATTGTTGATAAATCAGTGACTATCGCTTCAACTTCCTCTTTTTTTAAATAAGAAGCATTTAGCAACACTTTTTCATAAGTTGAATCCGTATCCCATATTGAAATATTGCTAATTTCATCTTTTACAACTTCATTTGGAAGTATATTTAATGGAAGATGAACCGTTTTTTCACCTGACCAAAATTTATACCATGGTTTGCGGTAATTCTCTTCATAATTATTAACTGTACTTTTTATATCAAATTGGAATGTAGAAGAACTGAGTTCAATCGAACTACCTCCACCTGAAACAATAAAATTGTGGGTATACCAATCATTAACTGCATTTGTTAACACAACTTCTAATTCCTTGCTGTTCATATCGCCGACTTCTATTCCGGCTATTGTAGGACCTTTGACTTTCATAACAGATGATTCAATAGGGCTAGCAATGAAGCGTGGTACCCATATAGCAAGGATTATAGAAAATAAGGTAAATAGAACTATTAATTTAATAATATTCCTCATGCGTTCACCCCATAATAATATTTTTTATTTTAAAACGTTATTTTATAAGTAATAATTACCAAAAAATTAGTGACATCTGTACCACCAATTTTAGCAAAAACGATTTTATTTTACCAAGTGTTTCCTTTATGCTAATATTTATATAATACAACAAAGATTACTTTATGACTATATATGGTTTGTATTTTTTGTGTATTTTATTTTTGTAATCATTTTTTACTATTTAAATTACATAAATATACTATCTTAATATTTAAATATTACATAATAAAATATTACTTAAGGACCAATCTTATAAAGAGGAGTCGTTAAAATGAAATTTTTACGGCAAGACAACGGAATATCTCTAGTAGAAGTAGTAGCTTCTATTGTATTAGTTACAATTATTTTAATTTCATTTTTCAGCCTACTTTTACAAACAAAAAAAACAAATGTTCAGTCAGAG
The DNA here is from genome assembly GCF_023715405.1 of Solibacillus isronensis. NCBI lineage: Bacteria > Bacillati > Bacillota > Bacilli > Caryophanales > Caryophanaceae > Solibacillus > Solibacillus isronensis. Next base: position 66,074 of record NZ_JAMBOC010000003.1, on the reverse strand, counting down.
ACTATACACGAGGCAGTTTATTTAGCTCAAACAGAAATGGAAAGGATTTATATTTTTTCAACCTCTCCTAATTCTTTGTCAAAGCTAACTAATACACCACTAGCTATAGATGCTGTTACTTATCAATTAAAGAAACCCATGGTGCACGTTAACACTTGTTCCAAAAAATTACCGGATGATCCGACTGCTTATGAAAAAGTTTATTCATATACTCGAGATTCAGATCGGAATGACACTCAAAAGCAATATACAATAAACTTAACAATTTCTACGCTCTGTCATTATACTAATACAGCAAATGTTGCTATTGAAATTTTAGAAAAGCCATCCAACATTATAAAAGCAAATATTGAAAATATTTATATTTGGCGATAAATTTTTAGGAAGGAGATAAAATGAAAAGATACTTTAAAAATTATATCGGCTTTACATTGGTAGAAACTTTAGCTGCTATTGTTATATTTTCTATTGTGATGATATTAGTCTTTAGTACCTTAAATTCATCTGTCGAACAAAATAAGGAGCAGACTGCTGAAGCTTTTCAAATTAATGATGCTGCCTTTATGCTTAAACAAATTACCAAGGATATCAGAAAAAGTTATAAAATTAATCCTTCCAAAAATCCATATCTCTTTATGGATGAAAATGATAACTTACTTTTTAATTACACTTACAATTCGGAAACTAAGACATTGTCACGTAATGATGTCATTATTGTAAATAATATTGAAGATTTTAATATGAGTTGGAATGAACATACGGTTTCAATATATTTTACTTTAAATAATCAGGACTACACTACAACAATAGCATTTAGAAAAGGAGACAAATAATGAAGTATTTGAATACTAAAGGCAATACTTTACTTTTAACAATCTTAACTATTGTACTCCTATCTGTTATTGCTCTAGGGCTCTTTACAATTACCACCAATTCTAATAAAACAACAGTTAATGAACGTTTTGATCAATCAATTTATTATATTGCCGAGGCAGGGATCAATTTAGAGAAAGTAAAAATCTCTAAGACCTTGAAAACTATTCACTCAACTACTATTTCACAAATGAATGCTTTAACTTATGAAGAACAACAGCGTATTTTAACTGTATATGACAGCTTTGATAGTTATTATAACTCAATTATCAAATCTAGTTTTTGTACTGAATATAATAAAGAAATTCAAAAACAAAAATGCAGCTATATTAATAATGATATTTATTATGAAAATACTTACGATAAATTTTCACAACAGTTTAAAGAGCAACCGGTTGCTAAGACAACAATAAAGGGGATTTGTAAATCTGTTGCTAAAACCATTAGTTGTGAATTTACAATCAACTCTAAAGGTTTTTTAGTAAATGCTCCTTCTAAGAAACGTACACTCGAACAAACAATTTTAGTTGATCTTAACGCTCCCCCGCCTGTAGGAGGGGGAAATGGTAACGGGGGAAACCCATCACCACCTAGTTTACAGATTAAAGATATGACGGTAGTAACAAGCAGCAACATAACATTAACTCGGGGAGCCATAATATACGGAGATGTTGCCAGTGGTGGCATAGTAAAATTGGATGAAGGGGCTTCTATCACTGGTAACATCGCCGTAACTCCTATTTCAGTTAACCTTAATGACTATTTACCACCATTCCCTTCAATAGATTTTAATAATGTGACTAATCTTGTTTTACCTAATACCGAAGTCATAAAAGATAATTCCAATAAAACTGACATTATTAAAGATGGCAATTTTTTAGCAACAAACTGGATGACGGATAAATATGAATTAAACTTAAATAAAGATACTTATTTTAAGAGCTTTAAAGTAAGAGAAAACAATACGATTACATTAAATATCGGTAATAAAGATATTAATTTATATATAGATAAACTAGATATTACCCAAGGACATATCAAAATTATAGGTTCGGGTAAGCTAAATATTTTCGTGAAAGATTCTATCGATATTAAAGGCTCTTTCAATAATAATGGAAAACCTGGTCAGGTAAACTTTTATTATCAGGGAACATCAGCAGTAACGTTTTCAAACGAAACTTCCCTCTTCGGTTCCTTTTATACAAAAACAACCGATTTAACACTTACTGGAGGAGCAGCTTTAAAAGGAAATATTTATTCTGGCGGGGGAAATATCTCTATTTCTGGGGGTGTCCCAACGAATGGTCAGTATATTATTGCTCCCCATGCAAAGATTAACCTTACACAAGGTGGAAATATTACCGGCACTGTACTTGCCAAAACAATTTACGCAGATGGAGGTGTATCGATTAATTATGGAGACAGTATCATCCCAATTCCAGTCACGCCTAATAATCCTATACAATATCAGCCAGCTGTTGATTTACTAACAGAATCTCCTATGTATGAAATCTAACTGTAATTTTACGTTAAGGTTGTTAAACTTTATTGATTACTAATAGAATGCTAGATAAAAATATTTTCATTTCATATTTTTAAAAAAGAAAATCCCACAAAAGAGTCAACTACCTAGCTCTTTTGTGGGATTCTTTTTAAATTAGCTCTACCTACTCCATCACATGCATCGGATCAACACGCTTCGTCCCGACCATATTAAACAACACATTCAAGAATATCGCCGTTACAGATCCCGCAACAATCCCATTAGAAGTCAAAATCGACATCCATGACGGAAGGTTTTCGAAAATGCCTGGTACTGTTGCAACGCCGATTCCTAGACCGACGCCTAGTGCTGCGACCATTGCGTTTTCCATTGATTTTGCGATTTCTGGTGCTAGCATTCTAACACCTTGTGTAATAACCATACCGAACATTGCCAACATCGCTGCACCAAGTACTGGTGTTGGGATAATAGTAGTTAATGCTGCTAATTTTGGCAGGAATCCAAGTGCTACCAGCATACCGCCTGTAATGAAGATTACTTTGCGGTCGCGTACGCCTGACATTTGGATCAGTCCTACGTTTTGCGAGAATGTTGTATACGGGAATGCGTTGAAAATACCACCGATAATCGATGCTAGTCCTTCTGCACGGTACCCTTTAGATAAATCTTTTGAAGTTAAATCTTTTTTTGTAATATCACTTAATGCATAGTAAACACCTGTTGATTCAACTAGTGATACCATCGCCACCAATGTCATCGTTAAAATAGCAGAAGCATTGAATGTCGGTGTTGCTAAGTAGAATGGTTGCATAATGTGCAGCCAAGATGCTTCAACAACCGGGGCAAAATCAACTTTGCCCATGAAAATACCGATTACTGTTCCTGACACCATACCTAGTAAAATTGCAATCGCACGAACGAAGCCAACTGTGAAGCGGTAAATTACTAAAATAATTAATAATGTAATAAACGCTAGTGCCACATTTGAACCTGATGCAAAGTCTGCTGCCCCTTGTCCACCAGCCATATTGTTAATAGCTACCGGAATTAAGCTGATTCCGATAATCGTTACGACCGAACCTGTTACAACAGGCGGGAAGAATTTAATCAATTTCCCGAAAAGGCCTCCGATTAATACAATGATAATACCTGAAGCAATTATCGCGCCGTAAACATCACCTAAGCCGCCGCCAGAACCGATTGCAATAATCGGGCTTACCGCTGTAAATGTACAGCCTAATACAACAGGTAACCCAATGCCGATTACTTTCCCCTTCCATACTTGGAACAGTGTTGCTACCCCACACATGAAAATATCGATCGCTACTAAATACGTCATTTGCGCTGAACTGAATCCTAATGCCCCACCGATAATTAACGGTACTAAAATGGCTCCTGCATACATTGCCAACAAATGCTGAATTCCAAGCATTGTTGCTTTCGTGTTATTCATAAAAAGTTTTCCTCCAATATATGTGTACTCTTGCTGAGTCAATTTACATCGTTTGAACTTTATTACCTTTTAGAAATATGTGCTGCTTAATTAATCGTAAAATTCTACTTTGCCGTTTGCCAATGATTTAATATTTGCCAATGATTCAATGCGCAATCCTTGCTCGCGTAAAATTTTCCCGCCCTCTTGGAAGCCTTTTTCAATTACAATACCGGCACCGACAATCGTTGCACCCGCCTGGTTCGCAATATCGATTAAACCTTTCAACGCTTCACCATTCGCTAAAAAGTCATCAATGATTACGACATTATCATCCGCCGTAATAAACTTATTCGATACCGAAATTTCGTTCGTTTCGTTTTTCGTGAATGAATGTACTTTTGATGTATACAGGTTGTCCGTTAATGTCAGTGATTTGCGTTTGCGTGCAAAGACAACAGGAGCACCTAGTGTTAATCCTAAAAAAGTTGAAGGTGCAATACCAGATGATTCAATCGTCAGTACTTTCGTAATGATTTGGTCCGAGTAACGTCTCGCAAATTCGTCGCCGATTTCTTTCATTAACAATGGGTCAATCTGATGATTTAAAAATGAATCTACCTTTAATACTGTATCTGAAAGCACTTGGCCCTCTTTTTCTATTTTTTCCTTTAAAAGCTTCATGATAAAAGCTCCTTCCCATTTGAATGTAAACAAAAAACTCGAAAGGCAAGCTCCCTACAATGAGTGGAGCAAGACTTCCGAGTAAGTTCAAAAGTAATAACAAATGTTTTGTGCAAATCTATAATAATTGGACAAATACATTCATTAAGCATGCTTCACTCATAGTCGGTTTATTTACGGTAAACCGGTAGAAACTTGCAAGCCTTATCCTTGCTATTATATGAGTGGCGAATATTTAATTTAACAATATGAATGTTCCAATTATAATCATGGAAATGATAGTTTGCAATAACATTTAAATAATAAAATTATTCTTATTTTTCGGAAATTTGGTAAAAAAGTAAATTATATGTGGGATAATGTTCGGTTTTAAGCATTATTTTCTAATGTTTTAGCTAAATTCTCTTTAAATTGTTCGAACTTCGAACCGTCCGCGCCGAAGTAGCTCATGCTGCGGCTAACGAAAATTAACACTTTTTTGCCATCTTCATAAACCATCTCTGCGAATGGGCCAGTCTGTTCCAGTAATTGGATTTTTGTCACATCTTCATTAAAAATAGCTAACCAATCAGCATACCGCGCTTTAAATTGCTCATATGCGGCAGTCCCTTGCAAAATAATAATTTCCGGCTGAAACTCCTCTACCACTTCTTTAAAAATAAGATTCCCCCGCTCAAAATTAGCTGGATCCTCTTTTTTCGCTACCTTCGCTTCATCGGCTGATTCCAGCTGATATGTATTCAGCGACGTATAAATCAGGGATTCCTGGTGCTCGTTTTCCAGCCAGTTTTCAAACTGTAACGAGCCTTTAAATTCCCGGGGTGCCCCTTTAATTTCACTTAAATAAAGGTCGTGGAAAAGCTCTCTATTCACTAATGACTCTGCAAAAGTCTGCTCGCTTCTGTCTTCCACTTTAAATAACGGTACCGCATGCGAACTTACTAGGAAAATACGTGATTTGTACGGGTTTCCCTTTGTAAGAAACGGTCGATATAACACATCTTTTCTATCTTCCCCTTTTAACCACGGATACACTTTTTTATAGAAACCTTTTGAAATAGGCATGTTTTCACTTCCTTATTCTTCAGTGTTACATAATTTATTTCCAGCATAATAAAATACGGGAATTTTGTTTATTTTATAATAACATTCTTGTATTCATCGTACTCGAAAAATGTTTAATCCTCAATAGCTCTCATTTAATCCTCACTTGAGAATAAATAATCCTCACTTCCCCCTATATATTCCTCACTTGAAAACAAATAATCCTCAATATAAAAAAACGCAATGAAAGCGTACAAGCTCACATTGCGTTTCAGAAATTATTTATTTGTTAAATCGCAGTCCTTTAAAGGAACGATTTTCGTTTTGTGTTTAAATTTGTAGCCAAACCATAAAGCGGCAAACAGTGGTAAGCCGATATATGAAACGACAACACCGTACCAGTCAATTGTTCCGCCCATGAAGGCCATATAGTTTTGACCTAGCACGACAATCATACATAGGGCAAACGCGAATAGCGGACCGAATGGGAAGAATCTGGATACATACGGTAAATCGCTCAATGAATGTCCTTGTGCGACATAGGCACGACGGAATCGGTAATGAGAGATTGCAATGCCTAGCCAAGCGATGAAGCCGGACATACCAGAAGCATTTAATAACCAAATGTATACTACACCGTCTCCGAAAAACGATGCAAGGAATGCTAATGAACCGACTGCCAATGTTGCTAACAGTGCATACATCGGAATACCGCGCGATGTTACTTTCATGAATAGTTTCGGTGCTTTTCCGTCCACCGCTAACTGATAAAGCATACGACTTGCTGCATACAACCCTGAGTTCCCTGCAGATAACATCGCCGTTAAAATGATTGCGTTCATAACAGATGCCGCAAATGCCACACCTAAGTTTTCAAATACTAATGTAAATGGACTTGTCGCAATATCTTCTGATAAAAGACGTGAATCCGTATACGGAATCAGTAAACCAATCGCACCGATTGCGAAAATGTAAAACAGTAAAATACGCCAGAATACTGAACGTACAGCTTTTGGAATATTTTTGGCCGGGTCATCTGTTTCCCCTGCCGTTACACCAAGCATTTCTGTACCTTGGAATGAGAAACCGGCAGCAAGGAAAATACCGAACAATGCAAGGAAACCGCCATTAAATGGGGCGTCGTCTTTAACGAAGTTTGTGAAGCCGACCGGATCGTTCCCGCCTAAAATTCCGAAAATCATTAAGAAGCTGACAATGATGAAGACAATTACTGTCGCGACCTTAATCATCGCAAACCAGTATTCCGCTTCACCAAACGCTTTTACAGAAGCTAAGTTAAATGATAAAACAACTACGATAAATAAAATTGTCCATAAAATTGAAGAACTGTCCGGGAACCAGTATTTCATAATTAACGAAACAGCTGCAATTTCTGCTGCAATTGTAATTGCCCAGTTGTACCAATAGTTCCAGCCAAGCGCAAAGCCTAATGCTGGATCCACAAATTTTGTTGCATACGTACTAAACGAACCGGATGTTGGCATATAGGCAGCCATTTCCCCTAATGAGGTCATTAAGAAATACACCATAACGCCGATCAGTGCATATGCGAGCAATGCCCCGCCAGGACCTGCCTGTGCAATCGCACCACCTGATGCTAAGAATAAACCTGTTCCGATTGTTCCGCCAAGCGAAATCATCGTTACATGGCGACTTTTCAAACTCTTTTTCAACCCGTTATTACCGAGCTGATCTATTTTAATCTCACTCATGAATATAAAACTCCCTTTTTGTTTTGCTTGTGAAATGTAAAAGAAAAACCACCACAAGTTTTTGTGATGGTTATATTTACACCTCATCAAACTTGAAAGATAGCTCAACACATGCTCACACATGTGACAGTTCTGTTCCTTATCGAAAACAGCCCCAGCATTATTTTCAAGAAGAAAAATAACACTTCGGCAACCATTCCTTTCATAAAGCTTCACCGATTCTTCCTAATCTCAGCTATACTAGTCTTAATGATTGCGACCTCTACCTCATACATCTACATGAGGTAATGTTTTATTTAATTGATTAAAAGTCTAACATAACATTTTTTTGATAGCAATGGCTTCATCTTTATTCTGTTTTTTAAGAGTATTCACACTACTCAAATATATATTACTAGTCAAAAGGAGAATTAATATGGACACCGAACAATTAAATCAAAATAGCAAAAAAATACTATCCAACCGAACACTCATCTATTTTATGGTTGCCGTATTTTTATTTGCGACAACATTACGTACACCGATTACATTAATCGGTCCAATTATTTCATTTATTCGTGACGACCTTGGGATTTCGAACTTTCTTGCAGGCTTCTTAACGACTATCCCTTTAATTGCCTTTGCGATCGTTTCACCATTTGCACCGCGTATTGCCCGTAAGTTTGGGATGGAATGGACATTATTTTATTCCGTCATCTTGCTATGTGTAGGGATTTTAATGCGTTCCCTTGGGCTAACGTCTTTACTCGTTTTAGGAACAATATTAATCGGCGTCGCAATTGCATTTGGTAATGTCCTTATCCCTAGTTTTTTTAAATGGAAATTCCCATTACATATTGGCTTATTAACAGGGATTTATTCCGTATCGATGAACATTTCTTCCGGACTTGCTGCGGGCTTCAGTTATCCTATTGCTGCAAGCGCAGGCTGGCAAATTGCAGCAGGTATTACGATTATTTTAGGTATTCTTACATTGCTGATTTGGCTGCCGATTTTGCGCCAGGAAAAAGTGGAATTACATATGCCCTCTTCGCAAACAAAGAAAACGCATATGTGGAAATCACCGCTTGCCTGGGCAGTCGCTGGAGCAATGGGCTTTCAATCGTTTATATTTTACTGTTCGTCTGCGTGGATACCGGAGATTTTCATTAGCCAAGGCCTGGATGCTGCGGCTGCCGGGTGGATGGTATCCGTAATGCAGTTTGCGCAAATTCCGATGACATTTATTATTCCGATTATTGCCGGTAAAATCGCTTCACAACGTCCAATCGTTGTTTTCTTTACGATATGTTACTTAGTCGGTTTTACTGGTGTGTTGATGGAATGGACTAGCCTTGCCGTCGTATGGATGATTTTACTAGGCTTTGCGGGCGGGGCTTCGTTTGGTTTAGTGCTGATGCTGTTTTCATTGCGTACGAAGACAGCCTATGATGCAGCTGAACTTTCCGGGTTCGCACAGTCAATCGGTTATTTCGTTGCCGCAATCGGACCGGTTCTGTTTGGTTATGTTCATGATTTAACTGACAGCTGGTCAATTCCGATTGTACTGTTTATTCTAATTTCTGTTCTGCTATTTTTCGCTTCCTTTATGAGCGCAAACAACCGTACGATATAACCAAACGTATGTACCCTTTTATGATATAATAGCGTTAGTAAATAAAAGGAGTACAGGACTATTGCGTAAAAAGAGAAGACGAAATAAAAAACGCCTCCCGGTCATCCCGCTATTTTTCATCGCATCAGCTGGTGCAGCTGGCTTTTATGTAACGCGGACAGCTGAAGGCATCGGTATTGGAATTGTCGCTTATTTCGTACTATATATCGCGTTTAAAATTTGGCTAAGATCGCTGAAGACGAGGAAGTTACGAAAGTCCGGCATTCGCGAAGTCGATAAAATGACCGGTGAAGATTTCGAGAGATTTTTAGGCGAGTTATTTAAACGCCGCGGATTTAAAGTGAGCTATACCGCAACGAGCGGTGACTACGGTGCCGACCTTATTTTAAAGGACGGAAAAGATATTATTGCGGTCCAGGCAAAACGCTATTCCGGTACGGTCGGTGTAAAAGCGGTTCAGGAAATTATCGGTGCAGTGAAGATGTATGAGGCAACTGAAGCATGGGTTGTTACAAACAGTCATTTTACCCGCCAAGCCGAAAAACTTGCCGACATCAATGACGTTTACTTAATCGATCGTGATGAATTGATTAAGATTATGTTAAATAAAAGGTAAAGAAATAGGTGTGCAGAGGCTTTCGCTTCCTGCACCCCTATTTTTAATATGGCTGTTGCTGGTATAGGTAGTTTGGTTTTTTTATCGTGTTGGCAATCGGCTCATGATACAAATCAGTAGTTGCAGGAGATAATGGCGGTACAAGCCATACCCAGTTTCCCGTTACATCACGGTTGCTTGCATGTTCCTGCTTTTGAAAAAGCTGAAACTGCTGGGCAGCGGTATGATGATCGACAATACTTACACCCGCTTTTTTATATGAATGAAGAACACCAACATTCAGTTCAACAAGTGCACGGTCCTTCCAAAGCGACGCATTCACCGAAGCGTCCAGTCTCATTGCTTCCGCCACTTTCGGGAGGAAATTATAGCGGTACGTATCCGCTAAATTGCGCGCCCCGATCTCCGTTCCCATATACCACCCATTAAACGGCGCTGCCTGAAAATCGGTGCCGGCAATATTAAAACGCATACTCGAAATAATCGGGACTGAATACCATTTCATATTTAAAGGCGAAAAATCATAATCCGGATGGGTAATCGCAACTTCCAGTACATGCTCTTTTGGCATTTCAAAAAACTTTGGCTCCCGGTCGTCCACTTGAATGACAAGCGGTAAAACATCGTAGTTTTTACGTGCGCCTTGCCAGCCGAGACCTTCACATATTTTCGTAAACTCGAGTGAATCGGAATCTCCAATAATTCCATCATCTGTTTCATACCCAGCATAGCGGATTAGCTGATGATTCCAGATGCGTACACGGTTCGGTTCAAACAGTGTAATGGCCGGTCTGATTTTCCCATTGTTGGTCGCAAAATCAATGTGTTTTATTAGCGCATCATAAATTTCAACTTCATTTAATAAATGGCGCTCATCAAACACGTTTAAGCTATTCCAAAACAGGCGTCCGATGCATTTATTGCTGTTGCGCCATGCAACCCGCGCCCCGTACGAAAGCTCATCTGTTGTTAAGGTAAAGTCCGGATGTTGTGCCTCTTCCAACCGTTCTTTCAGCCACTCTTCTGTCTGGTTTGTTTCTTTTTTATATAAAGTAAGGAAATCTATTCGTTCATGCAATACTGCAGTCGTTGTTGCCATCTATTTCATCTCCTTCTAGCCTATATTTTGGCCTCTTAGAAAGGGAAACTCAATGAATCAACAACCGATTAAAACATGTATATTTCATACATGACTAAATTTGTTCATAAAGTGGTTTTTTGTTACCTCTTCCATTTATCACTCGCTTTGAAATTATAAACTGGTATCACGTGTTTCTGGATTGTCACCGTTTCTCCAATTTGCTCGACAATTTCCTGCATCGGCTTATAGGCCATTGGTGCTTCGTCGAGCGTTTCCTCAGTTACCGAAGTTGTCCAAATTCCTTGCATCGTCTGTTTAAAATCATCCATCGACAAGTTTTTCATTGCGGCTGTCCGCGAGTAGATGCGGCCAGCTCCATGTGGGGCGGATTCATTCCAGTCAGAATTCCCTTTTCCGATACAAATAAGAGAACCGTCCCGCATATTCATCGGGATAACGAGCTTTTCATTCTTTGCAGCCCGTACTGCCCCTTTACGCAAAACCATGGCATCCGTATCAATATAATTGTGTACAGAATCAAACTGTTCCGCGAATTCCCACTTCATATGCTCGGCGATTGTATTGGCAATATGCACTCGGTTTTCATGTGCAAAACGCTGTGCCAGTTTCATATCGGCAATATAATCCCGGAACAGATCGCCTTCTAAATAAGCCAAATCCTTTGGTACAACCGGATTTTCGTTCCTATATGCTTTTATCATTTTTTGGATGTCTTTGCTGTTTCCGGCTTCCTTCAGTGCTGCAATTCTTTCAGTTAAATCTTCACGCTGCAATGACTCGAATGCCCGCTTTTGATGCCAGTTTGCAACCTTTGCCCCGACATAGCGCGAGCCCGTATGGATCAATAAATAATGAACTCCCGTCTCGTCTTTTGCCAGCTCAATAAAATGATTGCCGCCACCCAATGTACCTAGCGAGCGTCCTGTATACTCATTTTGCAATCCGCGTGCGATAAAGTTTTCGTTTGCAAAAAGTTCACTATCCTTTATATTTAGCGCATTTTCATGGATTTCGTTGCCACTCGGTACGAAACGTCTGATCGTTGTATCGAGTTCATTAAAATCAATTTTGCCTTTACCGATTTCCGAAACGAGCACCCCACACCCTACATCAACACCGACCAGATTCGGTACAACACGGTCATTCAACTGAATTGTTGTGCCAATTACACAGCCTTTTCCGGCATGATAGTCGGGCATAATCCGTACTTTTGTCCCTTCCATAAACGACTGATTGACGAGTTCATCAATTTGCTGAATCGCCGTTTCCTGTGGTGTGTTCGTATAAATTTTAGCGTTTGTATATTTTCCGTTAATTTCAATCAATGCTGCTCACGCCTTTCTTTTTTAAACTGAGTACACCGAATATAAGAATTGCGACACCAATATAACTACCAAGCAGTAATATTGGAGATCCTTGGTTAACAAACCCGAATGTCATTTCAGATTGAAGCACAACCGTATCCGGTGCGAATTGCGGTTTGTAGAAAAATGTTTGAACTAAACCGATTAACAGTTGTGCGGTGAAATATAGAATATGTAAAAGCAGTGCTCCGATGATTGCAAACAGGAATTTACGTTTCATGCAAGACCTCCCTTTGTGAAAGTAATTGTTTCTATTTACGAATGGGGGCAAGGAATAGTTTCATAATTTTTCCTGTCGGGCAGTTGGCTTTTTTTAAAGCATATTGATTTTCTAATATCGATTCCAAATTTTCGAATATAGAGCCGAAAGTTTCAAATATCTTCTATGAGTTTTCTAATTTACTCCTATAACTTCTAATAGAAAATGACCGGTTTATTAGCAACTCGAGTGCAGATATTAGAAAATCTCTAGAACTTATTAGAAAACCAAATCTCTTTAACAAAAAATGAGCCATTCGAAAAGCGGTTAAACTTTTCAAACAGCCCATTCCCCTCACTATTTCAAATGAACAAATCTCGATACCATCATCGTTAAAAATGCGTACACTCCGGCTTTTACCGTCTGTAATTCACGTGTATCACGATGCGGGTCGACACAGACGAAATCCATGCCTTTTACAATTTCGTATTTCCCTACTTCATACAGCAAATCGAACAGCTCTTCTGTCCGCATGCCTCCTGGTGTAGAAGCAGGAACTCCCGGTGCGTATGCAATATCAAGTACGTCCATATCTACTGTCACATAAACAAGATCTACTTTCTTGGAAAGCTCCTTCATGACATTCGCAATTACAGCCTCCGCGCCACGGCGACGGAAATCCTTTAATGTAATGCGGTTTACACCATAATGATTCGCAGTACGTATTAGACTCGGGGCATTATAAAAACCGTGCAGCCCGATGTTATACACATCTTCACCCTTCACTACACCAGCATCAAGCAGCTGGCGGATTGGTGTACCGTTTGTCGGGCCATCCGATTCCGTTGTCCGTAAATCCAGATGGGTATCGAACTGTAAAATACCGATTCGTTGCCCAGAAGAATTGGCAAATGCTCTCACAACCGGCGCAGTAATCGAATGATCCCCGCCAATTTGTACATAGAAACTCTCAGGACAATCTTTCAATACATCCGTCATCGCCTGTTCAATATTGTCATGACATTGCAAAATATTCGTTCCGTGCATTTTCACATCACCGACATCAGCAACCCGAAATTCCCGCACATCTACATCTTCATCAATTGAATACGTAGTAAACAGATTCCAGCTTTTTCGGAAAAAATCCGGATATTCCGAAGCTGCTGAAGCACTAATTGACGAACGTGACAGTGGTACTCCTGTAATGACCACATCAAAGGAATCTGAAAGCTCCCCATAACTTGGCACAATCCAGTCTTTTACCTTCAAATCTTCAGATTCCACCCGATTCCAAGAAGTTGCCGGACTTACTAGGAACTTGCTCACAGTAAGCTGCCACCTTTCACAACGACGTTTCCTGCTTTAATTACAGTATCGGTATGATTCATCCCGTAGAAATATTGAAGCTGCTTATAATTCGGAACGTCTAGAATCAGTACATCTGCCTGTTTTCCTTTTTCGAGCGTACCGACTTGATCTGCACGTTTTATCGCATGGGCAGCATTGATCGTTGTTGCACAAAGTACTTCTTCCATCGTCATTCCCATGTTCATGCACGCCAAGTTTTGAATGAACGGCAAGCTGATCGTTGGCGACGAACCCGGATTAAAGTCCGTTGAAATGGCTACAGGTACGCCACTATCGACCATTAGGCGGCCTCTTGCATATGGTGCACGTAAAAAGAATGCAGTTCCCGGCAAGAGCACAGCAATCGTACCGGCCTTCGCCATTGCAGCAATCCCTTCATCTGAAGCAACGAGTAAATGCTCTGCGGAAATAGCCCCGACTTCTGCAGCAAGTTCTGCACCTTCATATGGCTCGATTTCATCTGCATGAATTTTCGGTGTCAGCCCGTATGCTTTCCCCGCTTCCAAAATCAAACGGGATTGCGCTGGTGTGAACACTCCTTTTTCACAAAAGACATCATTGAACTCCGCAAGCTCCAGCTCAGCCACTTTAGGAATCATCTGCTCTATGATAATTTTTACGAATTCATCTTCATTGCCCTTAAATTCTTTCGGAACAGCATGTGCACCCATAAAAGTCGAGACAATATCGACAACATGCTCTTCCTGCAGTTTCTTCACAACATAAAGCTGTTTGATTTCGTTTTCAAGATCAAGGCCATAGCCTGATTTTGCTTCAACCGTCGTAACGCCGTGACGCAAAAACTCGTTTAAGTGCTGAACGGTTTTGCTGTATAAATCATCAAAACTCGCTTCACGTGTTTTTGTCGTCGTATAGTGAATCCCGCCACCAGCATTCATAATATCCATGTAGGACCTTCCGGCAAGGCGCATATTCAGCTCATGTTCACGCGTTCCCCCATGCACTAAATGTGTATGGCAGTCCACAAGGCCCGGCATGACAATCTTCCCTCGTGCATCAATTACCTCGGCATCGCTTACTAGATGCGGATATTCCTGTTTTATTTCATCAAGAGGCGCAATCATTGCAATGCGGTCTCCTTCAATTAATACGCTTACCTCTTTTTTCAGGCCGAGCTCGCTCATCTGCTCACGACGGCGAGGTAATTTAACATCACTTTCCATTGTTAATACTTCATTTGCATTATTTATTAAAATAGCCAAAGTTCATCATCCTTTTAGCATCGGCATATTGATACCTTTTTCTTTTGCTGTGCGAACTGCAATGTCATAGCCTGCATCTGCATGGCGTACAACCCCCATACCCGGGTCTGAAATAAGCACGCGATTGATCTTTTCTGCTGCGAGCTTTGTGCCGTCAGCAACAAGTACTTGGCCGGCATGTTGGGAATACCCCATTCCTACACCGCCACCATGATGAATGCTCACCCAGCTCGCACCGCCTGCTGTATTGACGAGCGCATTCAATAACGGCCAGTCTGATACAGCATCTGATCCGTCCTGCATCCCTTCTGTTTCACGGTTTGGTGAAGCGACTGATCCGGAGTCCAAATGGTCACGGCCGAATACAATCGGCGCTTTCAGTTCACCATTTGCGACCATCTCGTTCACGCGCAGTGCAAAGCGGTGGCGGTCACCATACCCCAGCCAGCAAATACGGGCAGGTAAGCCTTGCCATTTCACCATTTTCTGTGCCATATCAATCCAGTTTACTAATGCTGTGTCTTCAGCAAACATTTCTTTTGCCAAAGCGTCCGTTTTGTAAATATCCTCAGGGTCTCCTGACAGTGCTGCCCAGCGGAATGGTCCTTTTCCTTCACAGAATAGCGGGCGGATATAGGCAGGTACAAAACCAGGGAAATCAAAAGCATTTTCCACACCCATTTCCTTTGCATAGGCACGGATATTGTTTCCGTAGTCAAATGTTTCCGCACCTGCCTGCTGGAATTCAAGCATTGTTCGTACATGCTCAGCCATCGTTTCCTTTGCACGGCGCTCATATGTTTTCACATCTGTTTTGCGCAATTGAAGCGCTTCCTCCAACGTCATCCCGTTTGGAATATAGCCGTTAATCGGGTCGTGGGCAGATGTCTGGTCTGTAACGAAATCCGGAATCATGCCGCGATTCAACAGCTCACGGTTAATGTCCGCACAGTTTCCTACTAAACCAATAGACGCAGGTTCTTTAGCAGCCGTTAACTTATTTACAAGCCCTATCGCCTCATCTACTGTTTCAACAAGATAATCACAGTAGCCTTCATTTATTTTGCGTTCGATTCGTGCACGGTCCACTTCAACAACTAAAATGACCGCTCCCGCCATTTTACCGGCTAATGGCTGGGCACCACTCATGCCGCCCATACCACCAGTTAATATCCACTTACCACGAAGATCCGCTGTTCCAAACTTCTTTTTCCCGGCTTCCACAAAACTTAAATACGTTCCTTGGAGAATTCCTTGTGCCCCGATATAGATCCATGAGCCTGCCGTCATTTGCCCGTACATCATTAAATTGCGTTCTTCCAGTTCATAGAAATGGTCCCAATTTGCCCAGCCAGGCACTAGATTCGAGTTGGCGATCAGGACGCGCGGTGCATTTTCATGCGTTCTGAATACTGCGACCGGTTTTCCGGACTGTACAATCATCGTTTCATCATTTTCCAGTTCCTTTAATGTCGCAATAAGCTTTTCGTAGCTTTCCCAGTCACGTGCCGCTTTCCCGATACCGCCATATACGACCAGCTCATCCGGATTTTCCGCTACTTCCGGATCCAGGTTGTTCATCAGCATGCGCATTGCCGCTTCCTGTGTCCACCCTTTACATGAAAGCTCTGAACCACGTGGTGCACGGATGTTTGTTTTATATACCATAAAAAATCTCTCCTTTAATTTGAAGTTAGAACAAGATAAACGCTATTGGTGTAACGAAAATGAGTGTTAAAACAACTCGCTCAAACCAGATAATGATCATTTGGCGAATTGATAACGGGATGTCTGTCGATAAAATAACCGGAATAACAGCTGAGAAGAATAAAATAGCTGAAACCGAAATGACGGCTACAATAAACTTCGTTACAAGAACTGCCTCTGTTACAATCATTGCCGGTAAAAACATTTCCGCAATCGATAATGACAACGCTTTAGCTGTCAGCATCGGATCCGGAATTTGCAGTAAATAAGTAAATGGCGCAAAAATATATGCCAACCAGTCAAATAGCGGCGTATAAATTGCCAATACCATTCCTAATAGTCCAATAGATAAAATGGAAGGTATGACCCCCATCGCCATAATAAATCCGTCTTTTAAATGAATATATAAATTTCTAGGCAAAGATGGGTTTGTCTTTGTTGCTTCTACCGCTTCTGCCCATGCTACTTTTAAACGATCAGTTTTTACAATCTTTTCAGGCTGTGGAGTTGAGCCTTCATAATAATCATCCTTAATTTTGTTTAATGGATAAATTCGGGCTGTAATTGCTGTAACGACGAATGTCACAACTAATGTCACCCAGAAAAATAAGTTCCAGTATTCCATTAAATCCAGTGTTTTCGCAACGACTACCATAAAAGTAGCTGACACTGTAGAGAAGCCTGTCGCAATAATGGCTGATTCTCTCGCTGTATATTTTCCTTCTTTATAAACACGGTTCGTCAATATTAAGCCGACCGAATAGCTGCCAACAAATGAAGCTACCGCATCGACTGCTGAACGGCCCGGTGTTTTGAAAATAGGCTTCATTACCGGCTGCATGAGCACCCCTATAAATTCAAGTAAGCCATAGCAAACAAGCAATGCTAAGAAAACTGATCCAATCGGAATGACGAGTCCTACTGGCTTAATAAGTTTTTCTAATAAAAATGGACCGATATCCGGATTAAACAACCATGCAGGACCAAATCCAAAAATAAGCATTACCCCTGCAACAAGTCCCCCCAATTTAAAAATTGATAACACTATGTTTACTTTTGAGGTTTTCCACTTTTTCGTGACAAACGGATAAAATGCTCCAAGTACTAAAAGAATCAACACATACCCGTTTACTAACGTTGGTGCGAATGTCGTGCATGCACTTACGATATGGTCGATTAAAATCGATGTTTTTCCATTCCATTCAAATGTAATAAAAAAACTAATAATCCCGATTAAACTGCAAAACACCATTTTAATGAAAATGCTCACTTCAAACTGTCCAACTTTCGGCAGTTCGTGTTCCTCCTGGTACTTTGTCATCCCACCACTCCTTTGTAATTCCTATTCTAGTTTTCTTTCAATTCTGAATAAATAGAATAAAAACATTAATTATAGTAATATTTGAATAAAGTAAAATTAATTTGAGTGAATTGTAGAATTTATATACGAAATAGTAATTTTTAAAGGTGGTGTTCGATTGAAAATCTTAATTGTTGAGCGGGATTTTGAAGAAATTGCAGGAATTGAGTGGTATTTAAAAAATTATTTTATGCGGGATATTGAAGTCATTGGCGTAATAGATGGCAGTAACATAATTGAAACTTTTGAAGAAACACGACCGGAAGTTCTTCTTATAGAAATGGAGATTGTTTCTCCTTCTATAGAGCAGTTTTTACAACAACAGGCGATTCCCGTTATCGGTATTACAGCAGAACCTATTTTTCAGCAGGCAATGAAAACAATTCGCTTAAAGGCAATCGATCTTTTTGTGAAGCCCGTACCATTAGAGCAATTAAAGTCTGCTCTACTGAAAATCCCTTCGACTAAGCCGGCAGCAAATTCAAGCAGTACGATTCCAGTAGAGACGCAACTATATTCGGATTTGTATTTAAATAAACCTGGAAATTTCCCATTAGATGGAAAGTCCTTCTTTTTAATTGAGTGTGCAGATTACGAGCATAATTTAATGCTGTATGAGTGGCTCATTGAACTGCCTATTTTCCATAATTTCATTGCCCTTCCGCTGCAAAACCGGGTGATTTGTATTGTTGAAATCGATGTTTTTACCAATCTATTCAGACAGCTTAGAATCATGAGCCAGGAATGGGAGAAATTCAGTGGGGAATCGCTGAATATCGCTGTTTACGATGGTAATGAGACAACACTGCTGACAATGTATCAAGCCTGTAAAAAAACATTGGCACAGCGGTTTTATAAAGGATATTCCCATATTTTTAAAAGCTCGCAAACACTTCATGTGACGAGGCTTGATCCGCTATTAACCCCTGAGGAACAGCAGCTTTGGATTACAAGTCTTGAAAATGGTGATTTAAAAGCAATTAAGACTTTTTTATATACGCTGACAAAAGGTTCTACCTATTACCACCAGGATGATGTGCGCATTCATTTGACGAGTATTTTAGCGCAAATCCGCCGTTTTATGATGAAATATCATCTGCAGCAGCAAGCGAAAATGGAACAGCAATACCGCGCACTGTTCCATTTTATTTTAGAGCATCCGATTTTATATGCGATTGTACAAGAGTTTATTTTATTTACACAGCGGTTGATCGATGTGAGAAAAAATTTGCAGCAACAGCAAATTGCCGATTATACGGAGTTGGCTGTTGAAATAATTGAACGTGACTATAATAATGCTGAGCTGACATTACAGCATACGGCGAATAAATTAAATATAAGCACAAATTATTTGAGCAATGTATTTTCAAAGAAACGCGGCATTCCGTTCCGGAAATATTTGCAGCAGTATCGCGTACAGCAAGCCGAAAAGTTATTAATAGAAACGAGTTTGGGCATCGGGACAATCGCGGAAATGGTCGGCTTCACGGACGGCAATTACTTCACTAAGGTATTTAGGGAATACTATCAGTTAACCCCTTACCGCTACCGATTGCAGGTGAGGAAAACAGCCGGAAATACTGTTTAGGAAAATAAAAAATACCTGGGCACATTTTGAAATGGCCTAGGTATTTGTATTTTATACAGACGCCGTAGCGCGAACGGATAGCCCGAAATCCATATCGGCTGCTGTTTGTTTCAAGTTATAATAACCTCTTAACTTTTCCACAATCTCTGTTGGTGGTTTTTCGTTGTAATAACCGACACGTGTCATCGTCATTCCGCTTACCTTCTGCAGATCGACAAGTGATTCACACATTTTAATTCCTGTGCCAAATGAATCGATAATCGGTACATTGCCGACATGGTGAATATGGTGGGTTGCCAGGAAGATATTCATTGGCCCTTCTCCCGGAATAATGACATCGGCACCTTGCGCTATTGCTATTTCAGCAGCTGCAATAAATTTATCGATGATTGGCTGAGGGTTTTTATAGCCCTCCATAATATCGTAAAAGCCGATATCCGCCTGTACGATCGGTCCAAGCTTTTGCGCCAGCCCGTATTGCTGAGCATTGAAACGCAGCTGATCGGCTAACGGCGCCAGGAAATTAACGATTCCGATTTTTGATCCAAGCATTGACGCCATATGCATCGAAGCTTGCCCGTAACCAATAACCGGGATATCAACAAGTGCACGGGCCTCAATTAAGCCGACATCCGGAATCGTTCCGATGAACACCGCATCATAGCCCGCTTTTTCCGCGATCAATGCATTGCGGATGAACTGCTCCTTATGCAAGCTTTGCAAATAGTTATAAGTAATATAGTGACCGGGGTAATTTTCAGGGTACGTATCATTCGTCATGCCGTGAAGGACGACATCTACATCTGGACGCGCAATTTTTAAAATATGCTGAATGACCGCATCGCGATATTCCGGAATATCTTCAATTGATGTTAAGCTTTGGTGCCAAATTTTCATTTAAGTACCTCCTGCTTGTTTGCTTGTATTGCTGTTCTTGCAGCTATGCGACCAAATATTGCAGCTTTTCCTAACGAGCTTCCCGTCATATAACCCGCTCCGTGGAAACCTCCAACCATTTCGCCTGCAGCAAATAAACCTTTGATCGGCTCACCGAATGGATCGAGTACATGCGTCTGTTCATCGACTTGAACACCTGCATACGTAGCAAGCATCGCTGTTGCTGTTTCCATTACATAAAACGGAGCTGTTTCGATTGCCGATGGTGTACCGAATTTATGTGTGAGCGATGTGCGGCCAAATGCTGTATCCTGCCCTTTTTTTACATCTGAATTATAACTAGAAATCGTTAGCTTTAGTGCTTCTACCGGCAAGCCTACTTTCTCTGCTAATTGTTCAATTGTGTCAAAACTTTCAATTAAACCTTCTCTGTAAAGTAAGTCAAAATCATAAAGTGCATCATTTGCGACACTTTTGTCCATGACCGTCTCATCCCATACTTGATAGCTCCGGCAATTCGGTTGTTGTAATGCTGCATCACCAAGCAGCTTATATGAAATCGATTCATTCACGAAACGCTTTCCTAGTTCATTAACAATGATGCCGCCTTTATAAAACGTATGGGCCTGCCGCTTTTTAGAATTTGTCGATGTTGGATGAAAGCCGTATGTGCCCTTCAAATAAGTAAAGTCTTCCAGCCATGCACCTGCCGAAGCAGCAAGTTTAATCCCGTCACCTTTATTACCGGCACCACCGAGACGTACAGTGTTCGCTAACTGCGGAGCAAACTGTGCCAGCAGCTCTTCACTTTGAGAAAAGCCGCCCGCTGTTAACAGGACACCGTAATCCGTAGTAAGTTCGACCTGCTCACCGTTCTCTTCGTATACAACACCAACAACTTGCCCATTGTCTTTTAGTAATCGTACAACGGGTGCATTCGTTTTTATCACTACGCCGTTTGCTTCAGCATTTGCACGTAATTGGCTAATCGCCTGGCTAGGAATGATTGTATGTCCGCGCGGGTTGGAATGTCCGCTTACAGCTTGGCATGTCTGGAATTGGACTCCCTGTTCGACAAGCCAGTTGTATGTAGCAAGCTGATGTTTACCGTACGCCTCAATGAGTATACGTTTGTTTTTATAATGACCTACAGCGAGAAAATCCTCCATTAAGCTTTCTGTCGTATCTTCAATTCCGAGCTTCTTCTGAAAATCCGTCTCGGCAAAGGCCATAAAACAGCCGCTTAATAAAGAACTGCCGCCAATTTCAGCTTGTTTTTCCAGGACAATAACCTTTGCACCAGCAGCAGAAGCCTCCACTGCCGCGCAAAGTCCTGCCATACCCGCACCAACGATTATAAGATGGTCACGGCCCATGCGTACTACGCCTCCTTAACTGTTTCGGCCAACAGTTCAAGAGCGGCTTCGCAAACTTGCATATCATGTGTATAGTGACCGCCGCTTACACCGATTCCTCCGATGCATTCACCATCTAATTGAATTGGATAACCCCCTCCGAAAATAACGAGGCGATTCGTATGAACAAGACCTTCCATTAGTGGCGGATCATCTTTTAAACGGTCGTACCATTCATGTGTAGCACGATTATACGCTGCCGCTGAAAATGCTTTATTTTGTGAGATTTCCAGCGCCAATACCGGTGCGCCGTCCATAGCTGAAAATGCTTTTAAATTCCCGGCTTTATCAACGATTGAAATCGCGAACTTCATGCCTAGCTCTTTCCCTTTTTCCTCTGCCTTTTCTAACATCTTCTTTGCTAAATCTAAAGTAACTGTGTTTTGTCGGAATGAATATGTTAATTCTGTCATTTTAATATCCCCTTTTCATTGTTATTTAGCTAAACCTACTGGTGCACCGAATCCGAAAGCTTCTACTGAAGTGGCAGTAATCGCTCTGCTTTTTGGGAGTACAAGGTCGACGATGACATTGGCAATATCAATGGCATCCAACCAGCCGTCTTTATTCAAGTTCGCTCCAAGATCATTCGTCATTTGTGTATCAACCGGCCCCGGGCAAACAGCGTTCACGCGTATCCCGTATGGTTTTAATTCTTCACCCAATGCTTTTGAAAACCCGATTACCGCATGTTTGGAAGAAATATAGGCACTGCGGTTTGGGCCGCCTTTCGTTCCCCAGATCGAAGAAATATTGATAATCGCTCCTGTACGTCTTTCAATCATCGACGGAACCGTTTCAAAGCAGAAGTAGTACGGTCCATGGACATTTATGTCGTGCATTTTAATCCATTCATCGGGAGTTGTTTCCGTAAATGGCTTCAATGCCATCGCCCCTGCATTATTGATCAATATATCGATCGGTCCAAGCTCCTTTGAGACAACAGCCACAGCTTCCTGGACTTGTGCATAATCAGAAACATCACATTTAATTCCGATTGAAGGGACATTATATTTTGTTTCGATCAGCTGCTGCACTTCTGCACACTCTTGTTCATTACGCGCGCAAACAGCAACTTTCGCACCTTTTGAAGCTAATAATAAGGCGGATTCTTTGCCGATGCCCCGTCCTCCGCCTGTCACAAGGGCTACTTTACCTAGTAATTCCATATGAGCCTCCTATTGATAAGACTTTTCCTTTTCCGCAATATAACGCACCGCATCATGCCCTGCACGGCGACCGAATACTAAACAGCGCAGCACCGATGTACCGCCCGGATATTTGCCGTAATACACACCTGAAGTTTCGCCTACAGCATAAAGGCCCGGAATCGCTACTTCATCACCTGTTACGACACGTCCATTTAAATCTGTCGCTAATCCGCCATTTGTAAATACGTTGCAGCAAATAATCGGATACGCTATAAACGGACCTTCGTTAATCGGGATGGACCAGTTCGATTTATTTAATTCCAAATCAGTTGTGGCAAGGCCATCGACCCGGTTATAAATAAATTCACCTGTCGGACATGCTGCATTAAATTCATCGATTGTGTGCTTTAAGTTTTCTGCATTCACACCGATTTGATTTGCGATATCTTCAATCGTTTCTCCAACGATTGCCGGGATATCAGTTTGCAGTGCCTCTTCATAATTTGGGATGTTATACATCTTCTGATCGGTAATCATGTAGGCGATATGGTCTTCACATTCGTAAAAGATTTTACGTGCCACTTCCTCATACTGCTCATCAATAGTCGTAACCCCTTCATCCGTAAAGCGTTTTCCCTGTTTATTCACGAGGATGGCATACGGGAACAACATAACGCCCGCTTCTTCACGTTTACTACGAGGGTCAACTGTTTCGGCATGGAAAGCATCAAACTGCCCTTTTCCGGCAGCCCCGATTTTTAGTGCCATACGAATTGCCTCGCCTTTGTTAAACAGGCCACCTTCAGATACAGGGGGAATTTTATGTGCATCCCTGCCGATATACTGTGCCATCATTTCCTTATTTCCTTGGAAACCACCCGCACCTAAAATGACCGCATTTGTTTTCAGAACGATTGATGATCCGTCAGCCATACGTACTTTAATGCCATTGATCGCTCCTTCATCACCGAGCGTTAAATCCCATGCTGTTGTTTCATAAATGATTTCTACCCCTAATGCACGTGCGCGTAAAGTGAGTGCATCAATAATCGCGCGTCCTCCGCCAATTGGTAACAGGCGGGGTCTTGATGCTGTCAAAAACATCGTCGGCAAATAGTCAAATTCAACACCTTTCGACTCCACCCAACGTAATGTTTCTCCTGCTTCATCACGTAATGTTTCGGCATAGGCACGATCCATGAATGAATCTGAAAATGAGACCATATCCTCAACAAGACCATCTGCCGGCTTATCGATATTTTCCATACGCATATAAGCAGCCGTCCAGCGTGTATTTCCACCGCGCTGTTCAAAAGGTGCACGCTCTAAAATGGCAATCGTTAAATTTTCATTTTCTTCCTTCGCTCGTTCAGCTGCAGCTAATGCAGACGCTGTTCCTGCTGCACCACAACCAACAATGACTAAATCATAGTCCACTCCGCTCATATCCACACCATCTTTCCGAATATTAAGAATATTGTTTTTCCAGTTGTTGAATTTCTTTTAACTTAAATAATTCCTGGCGCTGTTCCCATGTACAAATGACATCATGAATGTTTTCCTGGCTTTCATCACGCATTAAAATCTGCATGGCATCCGTAGCACCTTTGATCGCACCGCGTAAAGCCGAATTTGCACATAGCATAATCTGGAAGCCTAAATTTTGCGCTTCTTGACGCGATACTAAAGGCGTTTTACCACCTTCCACAAGGTTGATAATATGCGGGATTCCTGGTACCTCTTTTGTAATACGCGACAATTGCTCATAATTAGTTGGCGCTTCCACAAAAATTGCATGTGCACCTGCCTCTTTATAAGCATTTGCTCGTTCAATCGCCTCATCGAAACCAAGGACACCTAATGCATCTGTACGGGCAATGATCGCTAACTGATCATCGGTACGTGCATCAAGAGCAGCTTTAATTTTCCCGACCATTTCATCTTGTGAAATCACTTCTTTACCGTTGAAATGACCGCATTTTTTCGGCATTACTTGGTCTTCAATTTGCAAAGCAGCCGCACCCGCTTTTTCCAGTACCTTTACCGTTCGCTGCATATTGATGGCATTACCAAAACCTGTATCGGCATCAACAACAATCGGGATCGTTGTCACTTCACTCATCCAGGAAACGACTTGGGCAATTTCCGTTAAAGTCGTCAGTCCGACATCCGCCCAGCCAAGCTGTGCATTTGAAATACCGGCACCTGTCGCATAAATGGCCTTAAATCCCGTTTCTTCAATAATGCGGGCAGTCATTGCATCAAAGGCGCCCGGCAATATAAATGTGTCTTTACCTGCTAATAACTGTTGAAACATCTCTGTTTTTTTCAAGTTTAACCAGCCTCTCAACTAATTTCTTGGTATTTTTGGGTTGCGCGTTGATGGAAATAAATCGAACAATCTTCAATATTTAAATCATGGTAAAAAATAATGTCCTGTGAATTCTTTATATAAACTTTCTGCGAGATCGCGCGCTTGCCGGCTAAAATCGTGACATAGTATTCTCCGCATTGAGGAAGTGTATAGTAGTCTTGCAAACCGTGTTTCATCGAGTATTGGACGCTATACGGCTTTCCTAATAACGCTGTTACTTCCTCGACATAGCCCCGTTTCAGCTTTTCACGAATGCATGTCGAGCTCACCTTTTCACCTGAAATGGCAAAACGCTTTACAACATCAACTTTTATTTTGCAGTCGCTGTCTGACTGGATCGTCGCAATCGTACCGGCTCCTTTAGCTCCGTACGTATAATCAAAACCTGCTACAGCATACTGCACTTGAAGCCCCACTAAATATTGCTGTACAAATTGCTTCGGCTGAAGAGCAGCAAACGATTTCGTAAAATCCACAATATAGAACAAATCGACACCTAATGACTGAAAGCGTTCGGCCTTTTTCTCCATCGGCATTAAATAGTCTACTTCTTCATTTGAAAAGACCGTTTTCGGATGGGGGAAAAAACTCATCACAGCCAATTTCAAGCCTTTTTTCCGGGCTTTTTTTCTGGCTGCTAAAATCACTTGCTGATGGCCTTTATGCACACCATCAAAAAATCCTAATGCCATTACTGCCGGTTCGCTATTTTGCTGGACAATCGGTAGATTTTTTTCATTTACGATAATTGTTTTCATGCTTCTTCACTACCTTTCTAAAATGGCGTAATTTAGAGGTTTCCTTAAGTCCTTACCTTGCTTCAATCGTAATATTATTTAATTCTTTATCCTGTACACTGTCGCCCCAATATGTATTACTTAAGGCACGTTCTTCCAATGTCCATTCAACCGGTTCCCAATCTGGTTCGAAAATCAGGTAACCACCCGAGAATAATTCCACACGGCAACCACTTCCAGGATCCATTACATATAAATAGATTGCCTGAGATACACCGTGTTTCCCTGGACCGATAAATGGCAGATTGTTTTCTTTTAAAATATCTGCAGCACGTATAATATCCTGTGTATCATCCAGCCAGTACGAGATATGGTGGAGACGGGCCGGTGTTGGAAGCGTTTCCTTTTTTATCATCGCCACATCATGTACAAGGGGTGTCACACTCATCCACCCTGCCAAAATGCCGTCATCGCCACGTAAATATTCACGCATATTGAAGCCGAGCACTTCTGTTAAAAATGCATAGGATTCATCTACATCTGTCGTCGTATGAATATTTACATGATCAAATCGCCGTGGTGAAATACCTTTGTTCCAAGATTTATATATTTGGTTTTTCAGAATCGAGGCATTATCCGATCCAGCTTTTGATTTTTCGACGTCATAATAGAGTTCAAATGTATGGCCGCTAGGTAATTGAAAACGGATCGAATTACCGATGCCTGGTGTTGTGCCTTTTGGATATTCCTGAACGTCTATTCCTTGCTCGTCTAAAAGTTCTTTGAAGCCTTGAACACATTCAGCTGTTTTTGTACGCCAGCCGATATGTTTGACGTGAGCACTTTCACCGGCTTCAATACTCAATGTATGGTGCTGGAAATCACTGTAGGCACGTAGATAGTGAACACCATCAATTTCAGTTGTTTCTTCCAATCCAATAACCTCTTTAAAGAAAACTAATGACTTTTCCAAATCTGTTGACACTAAAGCAACATGTCCTAATTTAGCGATTTCTGGTGCCACTGCAATTCCCCCTCAAAATGATGGATATGAGTAACCTGTTTAAGGTTGTTATTGTTTTCAATGTTACAAAATGTACTTTTTGATATCTAGGAAACTTTTATTCAGAAAAATCTAACTTTTAGTAAAAAATTACTGAATTTCAAGAATCACTACCGCTGTTCGCCAGCATAAACTCATACGGTAATACACCTGTCGTTTTTATCGGAAACTGCAGTAAATAGCCTGCTAGCGGTTCCTCTTTAACTCGCGCTTCCGGCAATGCTTCATAGGCTGTTGTCACATATAAGTGATTCAAATTTTTTCCGCCGATTGTGCAGGAAGTGACATGGGAAACAGGGATGATGAATTCTTCTTTAATCTGCTGTTCCTGTGGACTAATACATACAACACGGGTTTGTTCCTTACTCGTTTTTGCCATAAGACCGCTTTTAAATAAAGTTACATATAAATTGCCTTCACTATCGATCGTCATGCCCGCAGGATACCCTTCGTCCATTTTGAAAGTATAAACAATCTTTTCAAATAGCAGCTGTCCGTTTTCTGATAATTCATATTGAAAGATTGCATGTTTCGACGAATCGATATGATAAAATTTATTTGTTTTGCGATCCCACTCCAAACCATTTGATATCGCTACTTTTGATAAATGTGTCTGAATTTTGCCTTCTGCATCAATGGACATTAACTTTGCATTTTCGAATGGATAATTGGAAAATGCAGTTTGCGGTGTTTCTTTAAATTTCTTAAAAAAACCATCTGTAGAGCCTACCCATAGTCGTCCATCCGGTCCACATTTAGAGTCATTTAAAAAATGTATTTCAGACAGATCGGGCGGCAAAACAAATGGTTTTTTCAGACCTAATTTAAAATTGATAAAATAGAGGCCGTCTTTATAAACTCCAATAAACTGACCATCTGTAGTCGGGATGATCGATTGAATCCAACCCATTGCATCATACACATCTTCTTTTTCCGTTTCCGGATTGAATGTGATGATTTTTTTATTCGCAATATCAAGCCAAATCACACCGTATGCCTGATGCCAGATTGGACCGTCTGCAAATTTTGCGCGGTATTTCCCACAAACCTTCATGCGCTCACCTTCTCTATCTATATATATTTAAATATTTCTCTCTTCAAAAATTGTTTAAGTCCTTTTGATTTATATTAAATTATTACGTTTCAATAATATTTGGCAACCATGTAACCAGACTTGGGAATAAAATAATAATTACAACCAAAATCGCCATTAAGACTACGTAAGGTAGTGCTGCTTTTGACATTTGGATAATGTCAAATTTATTTCCATGTTTTTCAGATACTTGCATCATTATAAAGAGGTTCATACCTACTGGAGGTGTAATAACTGCTACCTCTAATAAAATAACTAAATAAATACCAAACCATACTAAATCGAATCCGTAGCTTAACATAATTGGATACATAATCGGTGTAACAATCATTAAAATTGATACAACCTCCATAAACATACCTAGTACAATTAAAAGTAAACTTAGAACAGCTAAAAATGCCCATTTATTTAAATTGATATCTTCAAAGAACGTTTGAATCATCTGCGGAAGTTCAATAAGAGTAATTGAAAAGCCAAATAACATTGCCCCACCCAAAATCAAACAGATCATTCCTGTATTTGTTGCTGCTGCTTTTAATACATCAATAAGCTCTTTCCATTTAACGGTACGGTAAACGAATACCGCTAAAAAAATACTAACTACACAAGATATACCAGCTGACTCAGTTACAGTGAAAATTCCTGAATAAATACCGCCAACAATAACTAAAGGAATTAAAAAAATCCATACAATTTCTCTTAAAGACCGAATACGTTCTGACATAGGTGCTTTTTCTTTTCTTGGTAACTTTCTTGCGTAAAACATAACATAGGCCAAAAATAGGACAACAATAATTAATGATGGAAAAGTTGCTCCAATAAATAAATCACTCGCTGATTGAGATGTCATAGCACTATATAAGATCATCGGTGTACTAGGTGGAATTAAAATCCCTAATGTCCCTGTCCCAGCTAATAATCCGTAAGCAAATTTTTTCGGATACCCAATTCGTATCATTTCCTCGGAAGCTAAATAACCGAATGTTAAAAGCGTAGCTAAACTTGAACCTGACAATGAAGAGAAAAATGCGCAACAAATAATGGTCGCAATTGCAAGGCCCCCTGGTAAATGACCAAACCATTTATCTGCTGCCTTAAATGCCAAGCTACCAATACCGCTTCTTATAATAATCTGCCCTGCTAAAATAAATGACGGAATCGCTACAAGTAAACTACTGTTGAGCGCGTTGTATATTACTTGTGGCACCTGAATAGAAGCGACTTCCCCACCCATATTTATAAAGAGAATGGCTGCTCCCACTGTAATCAGTGTAAATGCGACAGGTAGACCTAAAAGTAATAATATTAGGAAGCATAAAATAATAATTAAATATTCCATTTATTCACCTATTATCTCTTTGGATTCAGATTTCTTTTCTTCAAACCAAATAGCTAAAATATAACGGAAAATTGATAGCACAAAAACAGACCAACCAATTACAACGAATAATTGGGGAATCCATATAGGTACTTGGATAATAGATAAATCCTTTGTTTTCATCGTCCAAGAAGACCAAAACATATCGTAAGTAACTTTCGTAATGTATAGGAACAGTACTAAAGAAAATGTCATCAGTATCGTATCTAAAACTTTTGCTGCTTTTGGTGATAATTTACTCTGTAAAATGTCTACCCGAATATGTTCATTCATTTTCATTGTATAAGGAATAGTCAAAAAAGCAGCAGCTATAAACATATAGATTGACAATGGTTCAACCCAATATATTTTCAGATGTAATTCCCGTGCAATTATTCCCCACGTCACTATGAAACAAATACAGAAAATAAACAAACTTGCTAAAACAGCAGAAAAATCGATTATTGAGTCGATTACTTTTATTACTTTTTTCATCATATACCTCCAAACGAATTTCTAAGATGAATAAAATGCTACCTTATTTTTGTAAGGTAGCATTTATAATTATCGGCTTGCTTCGACTATGTCCACGATCTGTTGCCCTGCTTCTCCTGCATTGTTTAAATATTGCTCTTTTAAAGCATCAATTGCGTCTGAAAATTGCTCGAGATTTACTTCTTCATATTTCATTCCTTGCTCGGCAAGGAATGTTTTAGCTTCAACTGTTACTTTGTCGTGACTTTCGATTAAAAAATCTTCCGTTTCTTTTGCTGCTTCTAAAATCACATTTTGAGTTGCTTCATTTAAAGAATCCCACCATTTAGTATTTGCGTTTAGTAATACCAAACCTGGATTGAACGGTCCGCTATAATACTCTGTGTAGTCAAAGTACTTCCAAGATTGGAAACCAGTAACGCCTGAAACTGAAGCATCAACTGTACCGCGTTGTAATGCTTGTGGTACATCAACAGCAGGTACTGATACAGGTGTTCCTCCAGAGAGCTCAACAAACTTTGCCATTAAAGGACCTGTTGTACGGATTTTTTTGTCAACAAAATCTTCAGGACTTACTAAGGGATCCTTAATAGATGCGAAATATGAAAAATCGAAGTATGTCCAAATTAGTGGCTTTACATTAATTGTCGCTAATTGATCACTAACAATTTCGCGAATTCCACCATTTAAAGCTTTTCGAAAATGCTCTGTATCTTTGTAAATTGGTAATGTGTTAAATTCCAATGCCGCGATGTTAGATGCCCATGTTTCAGCAACTGTTGCACCTAGCTCAACTTGACCACTTGAAATGGCGTTAGGTAGAGTTGCATCATTATATAACTGACCAGCCGGGAAAATTGTAATTTGAATTTTACCATCACTTTTTTTAGATACTAAGTCAGAAAATAACTCGTAACCTTCATATGTGAAAATATCAGGTGAATAAAAATGCGCTAACTTCGCCTTCACTTCTTGTACTTCGCCATTTGTATCTTCGGCTTTAGCTACAGTTGAAACTGTATTTTCACCCTCACCATTTAAGTTGTCCTCGTCATTTGAACATGCCACCAAAACAAGCATCAATAAGCAAAGTACACCAAGTAACATAGAATATTTATTTTTCAGCATTTAGTTCTCCTATTCTGATGGTTTCATTATTTCCGCAGACTCTGTGCCACTTCGTAAATTAAATCTTCCTGTCCGCCGACTGTTTTACGGCGTCCCAGCTCAACTAAAATATCTCGCTCATCAACACCGAATTGTTTGGAAGCTTTTTCTGTATGGAGTAAGAAGCTAGAATACACCCCTGCATAACCCATAATTAAGCTCGAACCTGAAATTTCCTGAGGACGCGGTAAAATAGGTGCGACTATGTCATTTGCGACATCGATAATATTGTACAGATCAACACCTGTTTGAATGCCCATCCGTTGTAATACCGCAACTAATACTTCGGTTTGCGTATTGCCGCTGCCTGCCCCTAATGCACGTAATGAGCCGTCAATATAAGTAGCGCCCGCTTCAATTGCCGCTAAAGAGTTCGCCATCGCCAGTGACATATTATTATGTGCATGGAATCCGATTTCACAGCTGATATTTTCTTTTAATGCCCGAATGCGTTCCGTCACTTGATCTGGTAAAAGGTAACCTGCAGAATCCGTCACATACACGATTTCTGCACCGTAGCTTTCAAATAATTTAGCCTGCTCGACAATGACGCTTGTCGGAGCCATATGTGCCATCATCAAAAATCCGGCAGTTTTCAGTCCCAATTCACGGCTATAGGCGATATGCTGTGCTGAAATATCAGCTTCTGTCACATGTGTTGCAACACGTGCCATTTTTGCGCCTGCATTCACGGCATTTTTTAAATCATCCTTAATTCCGATGCCGGGAATAAGTAAGACAGCTACTTTTGAATCGGTACATTCAGCGGCTGCGGCTTCGATTAACTTCAGCTCGTCCACAGCAGACAGACCGTACTGCAAGCTCGATCCGCCTAAGCCATCACCATGTGCAACTTCAAAATACTCAACACCCGCCTGATTTAATCCTCTCGCAATGTCACGTACTTGTTGCTCGGAATATTGATGCTTCATGGAGTGACTGCCGTCTCGTAACGATACGTCTAAAATATGAATGTCTCTCATCGCACAACCGCTCCTTGCGCTATTAGATTTTTGGCTAATTCATTTGCTACACGTGCAGCAGCTGCCGTCATTATGTCCAAATTTCCTGAATAAGGCGGGAAGAAATCGCCAATCCCTTCCACTTCTAATAAAACTGATACTTTATTACCTTCAAAAATCGGTTCACCACATAGACGGTAACCCGGGACGTATGTTTTTACTTCCTCAATCATCTCTTTAATAGAAGCGCGAATTTCATCTTCTTTCCCTGTCTCCGCTACGAGCGCATGCACTGTATCACGCATCATAATAGGCGGTTCTGCCGGGTTTAAAATGATAATTGCTTTCCCTTTTTTCGCACCGCCGACTACTTCAATTGCATTTGCAGTTGTCCGTGTAAATTCATCAATATTCGCCCGTGTACCTGGGCCCGCACTTTTACTTGCAACCGTTGCAACGATTTCTGCATAGTCAACACGTACAACACGTGAGATTGCTGCCACAATCGGAATCGTCGCCTGTCCACCGCAAGTTACCATGTTGACATTGTCTTTTTCAAAATGCTCACTTAAATTCACCGGCGGGACAGTGAACGGCCCGATTGCTGCCGGTGTTAAATCAATCATCTTTTTACCTGCAGCTTTAATAACCTCGTAATTCTCTCTGTGAGCATAGGCACTCGTCGCATCAAAAACGATATCTACTTGATCTAACTGTGATTTAAACCCTTCAATACCATTTTCGATTGCAATATAGCCACGGTCACGTGCACGTGCCAAACCTTCCGACTGCGGATCAATACCTACCATGACCGCCATCTCCAGTGCATCACAACGCTCAATTTTATACATTAAATCCGTCCCGATATTCCCTGAACCGATGATACCTACTTTTAACTTCGTCAATTTGCTCACCTCAATCCTCAATCTGTAAACTGTACTTTCAACTGTCCATAATTACCGAAATCAATTTCAAACTCGTCATTTGCATCGAAAAATACTGCCGCTGTAATCGCACCCGCTAAAATGAATTGACCCGCTTTCAGTGAAATATCATATTCACTCAACATATTGGCAAGCCAGGCAATCGCTTTCGCCGGGTTCCCCATTACCGCATTGCTTACACCTTGATCGATCACTTCACCATTTTTCTTCACGACAATCGGAATGTTCGCGAGTTCTTCAAAAGATGGTAAATCAGATGGTGTACCAATAATTGCGCCGGCAGATGAACCGTTATCTGCAACCGTATCCTCAAATTTAAATTTCCAGTCCATAATGCGACTATCGATAATTTCAATTGCCGGTGCAATCGCTTTTGTTGCCTGTAATACTTGTTCGACTGTCACATTCGGGCCCTTTAAATCTTCTTTTAATAAAAAAGCAATTTCGAATTCTACTTTCGGTTGAATAAACTGCGATTTCGAAATTGTACTGTTATTTTCATAAACCATCGTGCTCAAAATGTGCCCGAAATCAGGCGTGTCTACATTGAACATCTTTTGCATGACTTCGCTCGTCAATCCAACCTTCATGCCTACCAGTTCAGCTTCCTTCAATTTCTCTTTAATTTGTAACAGCTGAATATGATAAGCGTCGTCAACTGAAATATCAGTTGACGACGTAAAAGGTTCAATTGGCTGTTTCGAACGTTCAGCAGTTAATAATGCATTAGCAGCTTGTTGAATATCCAATTTGAATCCCCCTGTTATACAGTAATTGTTTCTAATGAACGGTATTTGCCCGCATAGAATAGTAACGGCTCTTTCGAATCATCCAGCTTAATATCCCGTACTTTGCCGATGAACAATGTGTGATCGCCTTCAACGTACTCCGATACAACATCACAGCTGATCTGTGCAATGGCACCTTGTAAAACCGGTACACCTGCTAAACGCTCGAAAGTTACCTCTACTACTTCATCTTTCTTTTGACCGGCAAAAACCATTGAATAATCTTGTTGATCTTCAGCTAAAATATTGACACCGAAGATGCCGCTCTCTTTAATTTTTGGCAGGCAGCGCGCTTTTTCACCGATTGAAATCACAACTAGCTTCGGCTCTAAAGAAACAGACATGAATGCATTCGCTGTCATCCCATGCTCTTGTTTATCGTGCTCTGTTGTAATGACGGTAACACCTGTCGCAAACTTACCCATCGCATTTCTAAATAAACGATCATCCATCATAATGAAGCCTCCTCTTTGCAGATTATATTTTCACTTCGTAAACTATCCGCTATACCGCGAAACATTGTTACGCTTTAATTGTCGGGTTATTTTCAGGGTTATTGTCCATTTGATCGCCCCAATAAGTGAAACCTAAGCTCATCTCATCTAGTGTCCAACGAATTGGCTCCCAATCCGGCTCGAAAATTAAGTAACCGTTTGTGAAGATTTCCAGACGTACGCCACTGCCAGGGTCAATTGCATAAATGTACATTGCCTGTGAAATACCGTGTTTTCCTGGACCTTTAAACTCAATACCGTTTTCCTTTAAAATATCCGCTGCGCGCAATAAATCCTGTGCATTATCCAACCAGTATGAAATATGGTGTACTTCATGTGTAGAAGCGGAATGCGGATCAAAGCTGAATGCGATGTCGTGTACGAGTGGTGTTACACTTAACCATGCGCCTAAATAGCTGCCGTCCGGTGCTTCCACATATTCACGTAAGTTAAAGCCTAAATGTTGTATCATAAAATCTGAAAATTCATTTGCAGGGATAGAGCTTAATAGATTCACATGGTCAATACGGCGCGGCGATACACCTCTATTCCATGATTTATGCGTCTGATTTTTTAATACAGAGCGTGTTTCCGGTGCAGCCAATGTTTTTTCCATATCAAAATAAATTTCGAATGTATGTTTACTAGGCAGCTGGAAGCGGAATGCTTTTCCTTGGCCTTTTTCCGTGCCTTCCTCTACCCAGTTGATTTCGATTCCTTCTTTTTGCAGGTTTTCCGCAAAAGCATCTACATCTTCCGGACGCTTTGTACGCCATGCAATATGATCAAGGCGAGACTCTTCACCAGCGCGAAGTGTTAATGTATGGTGCTCGAAGTCACCCCATGCACGTAAATAGTGAACACCGTCTGCTTCTTCTGTTTCTTCAAGTCCAATTACTTCTTTAAAAAACCAAAGTGATTTTTCTAAATCTGTACTAACTAAACCAAAGTGGCCAAGTTTTGAAATTTCCGGATTTGTCATAGTGCATTCCCCTTTTTGATTATTTATCTATGCGAAATATGTGTTTGGCTCTAGATCCACCATTAAACGTCCATGTGTTTCAAGCAAGCTTGACGGTGTAATGAATGCATGTAAATGCATCGTAATAAAGTCGCGGTAAAATGCCTGGAATACGTTATTATTGTAAGCAAATACCGAACCTGCTCCTGCCAGCATCAAATCATAGGCTTCCTTACATAATTGGTTGGCATAGCCGTATTGAGCCTTAATGCGAATACTCACTTTTTGCGTAAATTCTTTGCCGCTCGTTGAATATTCATCTAAAATTTCAATCGCATTTTCGAATAATGACCTTGCACATTCCAATTTCATATCGATTTCTGCGATCTGTAAATGCGTTAGTGGTGCATCCGACATTTTGTTGTAGAATGTATTGCCGATTCCGGCTTTATTCACTCGTTCCATATGGACATCGAATCCGCCAAGAGCAGTACCTAATACCGGCGCTGCAATCGATAATGTCAGTGACGGTACGAATGGTGTGCGGTATAACGGATTGTCCTTTAATTCATCGATCATATAATGACGCTGCTGTGCTAAGCGGTCTAATGAAATGCGGTGATCCGGGACAAACACTTCCTTAATGACAATACTGTTACTGCCTGACCCTTTTAATCCGACTACATCCCAGTCATCCAAAACTGTTACATCTTCACGAGGCACGATTAAAATCGCCATTTCAATTCCACCATTGCCATCGTCAACCGGTGCGCCACAGTAGAACCAGTCAGCATACGGAGCACCCGATACGAACGGCCACTGTGCGTCTTTAATGAAGTAACCCCCGTCAACTTTTTCAATATCGATACGGATCGGTTTAAAGTTCCCTGCTAAAATCACATCATTATCGCGGTTTGGTCCAAAAATTTCTGCTAGCGCTTTTTCGCCATATACATAGGAAATCATGTAATCGCGAATATTGCTTAACGCTGTGAACCATCCGGCAGACGGATTTCCGCGGCTGATTTCAGTTACGACATCAAAGTAATTTTGCATGCTTGTTTCATGTCCACCGAAGATTTTTGGTCGTAAAACCTTCAATAATCCTTTTTCACGCATTTCCTGAATGATTTCATCTGGAATTTGGCTGTTTTTATCGATTTCCAATGTTGCTTCACGTAATTTTGGAATGAGCTGGCGAGCGTTCTCAACAAGCATTTCGCTTACAGATAATGTACTTACTACTGTTTCTCCCATGATATAGCCCCCTATTATGTTTAAGAATGTACTTCTTTTTTATCCTTTGTGAAAAAGTGCTTTGTCGCGTGTAAAAATTCTTCACGCTGTTCGATCATTGCCCAGTGACCACATCTTTTTAAGATGTGCAACTCTGCATTTGGTAAATGTTCCAGCGCATAAAGGCTGCTTTGTACTGGCACGAAACGATCGTGGTAACCATGGATTAATAAAAATTCATTTTGCATACGCTCCAGTGCCGTTTGCGGAATTTGGAATTCTATCATTGTTGAACGTGTAAAGTTTTCACGGTATGAACGTTGGATCTCCGGACGTTGGAATGCTTCCCAACGCGCCTCTACTACTTGGTCCACAAAGTCCTGCATACGATCCAGGTCATAGACGAACCAGCTCAGTAAGTTGCGCAAGTTTTCTTTTGTCGGGTCTAAATGGAAGTTTGCCAGTTTTGACAGTTCCGGTGTTGGCTGTGACAACGAGACACCTGCACCCATCAGAACAATTTTATTGAAGCGCTCTGGAGCAGCCATGTTCAAATATGTTGCTACAACGCCGCCTAAAGAGTTCCCGATCAGATTTGCTTTTTCAATGTTCAACGCATCCATTAAATCGAGTACTTGCTTCACGCGTACCGACATCCATTGCACACCGTTTTCCGGATATTCTTCCGGATGGTCCGTGTTGCCGAAACCGAATAGATCAAGGGCAACTACATGGAAATCTTCCGCATATTCATCGATGACAAATTGCCAGTTCGCTTTACCATTTGCTCCAGGGCCAGATCCGTGGATTAAAATAACCGCATCTTTATTTCCGATGCCGCCCTCCATAATAAATGTTTCGTAATCGCCTGTTTTTACTTTGCGCTCTATAATTGTCATAAAATTTCCTCCCTTAAATCGTAATTTTTCTTCGGCTATATTTTGCGGCCTGTTCACCTGCAATGCGGCCAAATACCGCACCGGAAGTTAAACCCGCACCACCCGGATAATTGTCGTAATACAAACCACCGACAATTTCACCCGCTGCATACAAACCATCTATTGTTGTGAAATCATTATGAATGACTTCCGCTTTTTTCGAGATTTTCAAACCACCGTAAGTAAATGTAATTCCGCACCCGATGGCATACGCTTCAAAAGGACCTTTTTCAATCGGGTTTGCCCAATTGGATTTCGGAACGTCCAACCCAATTGTTGCTTTGCCGTCCAATATATTCGGGTTGAATGCCGCATCACGGTTGACTGCTGCATTAAATGCATGAACTTCCTGCAGGAAATGATCTTTATTGATGCCGTCCATCTTTTCGGCTAATTGCTCCAACGTAGGGGCGGACACTTTCGAAACGTGACGCCCTTCGTATTCTTCTCGCAGGAAAGGTTTTGTTTTTGCATCGAAAATTTGCCATGCACACTGCCCTGGCTGCTTTAATATTTCACGTCCCAGCTTGGCATACGTATAATTCCGGAAATCGGAGCCTTCATCTATAAAGCGCTTGCCTACATTATTCACGAGGATGCCGAACGGATAGCTTAGTTTCTGGAAGCCTTCCTTATAGTCCGGCAAATAACGGTCGCCTCCAACTGCGTGTGCACCAGACCAGTTTCCTGTAGTACGGGCCCCGAGCTGCATTGCCATGCGTAAGCCGTCTCCCACGTTATATTTACAGCCGCGCGTATGAACCGTATCCCAACCAGGTCCCAAATATTTTGTTCGCATTTCCACATTTGCATGGAAGCCGCCGCTTGCGAGCACGACCGCCTGACAGTCAATTTGGCGTTCCTCACCGGCATGACGGACGATAATCCCATTTACTTTGCGCTGCTCCGTGACGAGATCAACAGCCGCCGTATTGTAATGGATTGTAATACCTAAACGATTGGCTTCATTATGTAACGCATCAACTAAGCCTTTTCCGCCGCCGACTGCTTCGATGACCATGTTGCCCCAAAATTTGAATTTTCCGTCTATTTTATATGCCTGCCGACCATAGATCGGGATGAATTTAATATTGTGATTGAGTAACCATTGCATCGTTTCAAAGCTCTTGTCGGTCATGACCGATGTTAAATCGTAATCTGTACGAAAATTCGACATTGTGCATACGTCATCAAAAAACTGTTCACTCGGATAGCTGCCGAAATCCGTCATCGCAAATTCCTCATCCGTCATATCCGGCAGCAATTGCCTAACCTCTTCACCATCTTTAAAAGCAAAGCGAATTGATCCGTGCGTGTATGTCGTATTGCCACCCTTTTCTTCTTCAGAGGAAATTTCCAGTACCGTTACTTTCGCGCCATGTTCTGCTGCCGAAATGGCCGCGCATAACGCGGCATTTCCGGCACCTACTATGACGATATCTGCTTGTTCATTTAACATTTTCAAATCACTTCCACTTCATTTTGTAAGCGCTTTATTATCATTCAGCGGAAAACACTCAGAAAGACTTAAATTTTACGGTTGAAGAATTGTTGAATTAAATAATTGAACGACTCTTTCTTCTCGATTTGTGTCCAGTGACCGCATTGAGGGAATACATGCAATTGTGCATTCGGAATATGTTCTGCTAAATAATAGCTTGATTCGATTGAGCATACTTTATCGTTTTGACCATGAATTAATAAAATCTCATGGTTAATGCGGTTCAATGCTACGACTGGAATCGGTACAGCTGCCGTTGAGAAAATCGAGTTATTTGAGCGCTTCACTTCTTCACGCATCGCATTGGCATAGCGTGCATCTGTTAAACCGTCAATAACCGGTTGCATCGCATCCTTGTCGTAAACGAACCAGCCCATAATTTGCTGTAGGCGTTTTTTAGAAGGATTGTCATAGAATGATTTTGCGCGAGCCAATTCTAAGCTTAGTTTCGTATTAGGTGTGCCGCCCGGACCCATTAATACAACGCGGTCAAAACGTTCAGGATATTCAAGCAACAGTTCCAGCGCAATGGAACAGCCTAACGAGTTCCCTACTACATGGGCTTTTTCGATTTCA
Organism: Solibacillus isronensis; assembly: GCF_023715405.1. NCBI lineage: Bacteria > Bacillati > Bacillota > Bacilli > Caryophanales > Caryophanaceae > Solibacillus > Solibacillus isronensis. Next base: position 26,513 of record NZ_JAMBOC010000003.1, on the reverse strand, counting down.
TAGTAATCTAGCAGCTCAATTAATTGCTCAACCCAGCAATCCATCCATAATTGACGGTTTTTTAGCGGTTCATCCGGATGATCACTATCCGCAAAGCCGTATAGGTCAGGTGCTAAACAGTGAAAATCATTTCCACAGTCATTTAATGCATAACTCCAGTTGGCGATTGATGTTACACCAGGACCTGAACCGTGTAAAAATAGAATCGTTTCATTTGTCTTTGAACCTGCCTCATGGACAAATGATGTATATTTACCTGTTTTCACGTGACCTGATTTGATTGTCACTTCATTTGCTACTGTCATTTTTCATCCTCCTATACTTCTAATGCTGGAACTGCTTTCTTTTCTTTAATACCTGTTGCATCAATTGTTGGGACAATAAGCGGATTGCCTGTAATGCTGTCCCCCCAGTATGTGTTTCCAAATGCACGTTCTTCGGGACGCCATACAACTGTTTCCCAGTCCGGCTCGAAAATTAAGTAGCCGCCTGTAAACAGCTCCACTCTGCAACCGCTTCCAGGATCGATTACATATAAGTAAATTGCCTGTGAAATGCTATGTTTACCAGGTCCAATAATTTGCAGCCCGTGCTCTTTGCAAATATCCGCTGCACGCAGCAAATCGCCTGAGTTGTCTTGCCAGTAAGAAATGTGGTGGAATCGCGCTGTTGTTTCAAGTTTTTCATGCGATACTAAAGCGACATCATGTACCAATGGTGTTACACTCATCCAACCGGCTAAAATATCCCCTTCTTCTGTTTCAACGCATTCATTGATCCGGAAACCAAGTTCTTCCGTGAAGAATTTATAAGTGATACTTGAATCCGCATCCGTATGAATATTAACGTGGTCAAGACGTCGAGGAGAAGCGCCCTTGTTGTATGATTTATACGTTTGGTTTTTCAGGACAGAGCGACGGCTTTCTTCCACAACCGGTTTTTCAATATCATAGTAAAGCTCCAGCCGATGACCCGATGGTGCTGTAAAACGGATTGCTTCACCGATTCCCGGTGTTGTCCAAGCAGCGATATGCTCAATTTCATAGCCTTTTCCGCCTAATTGATCCGCAAATAAAGCAACATCCTCTTTGCGCTTTGTACGGAAACCGATATGGGTTACCCGACCTGCTTCACCTGGTGCAATGGACAGTGTATGGTGCTGGAAGTCTCCCCACGCCCGTAAATAATACGTATCTCCAATCTGTTCTGTTAGCTCAAGGCCGATAACATCTTGGAAAAAATGCAATGATGCTTCCACATTCGAAGACTGTAATGCGACATACCCTAATTTTGCTATTGCTTGTTTCATTCACTTAGCCCCCTTACTTAAAAGTAACTGTACTTTAATTGACAACTATCAAACTACAAGAAAACTTTTTTGTTTTTTCTGAAAAATCCGTAAATATTTACTTAATAACGAATTTGATTTGGCTGTAAACCTGCTAATTGTCTGCCATAGTTTTCTCTTGTAATAACCGGTGACAATGAACGGTGGGAGTTTAATGTTAAGAAATCACGAAGGAGACGCTGCATCGGGCTCGCATCATATACAAAGCCGGATCCGCTCGCTCTTAAAATTGCCTGAACCGCGTCATTCAGCATTTCATTTGCGTAGCCAATATCCGCCAAAGCTTTCAGGCGTAAATCTTTTGGCATAATCTCCCCTTTTGCTGCCCACTCATCAATCGATTTTGCTAAATTCATAAAGTAAAGTTCAGCAGTTTCTACTTTTAACTCAGCTGTTGCTAATAACTGATGTGTGCTCGCCGCATCTTTAATCATTTTCACACCCATATGCTGGGCAGTACGGTACGGTAATGATTGTTTGAAATTATCGAGCATCTCTTTCACAACACCAAGACCCGGTAAGCCCAATGATAAAATTAAACATGGGAACAGTGCAGAGTTATATAATGGAATATCGCGTAAATGCGGTGATTGGAAATCTCCGTCTAAAATTTTCACAAATGATGTAACTCGGTGTTCCGGTACGAAAATATTTTTCATTTTCACCGCATTACTGCCCGTTCCTCGAAGACCTAACGTATGCCAGTCGTCTTCAATTTCCAGTACATCAAATGGTACTGTCATTAACAGCTGCTCTAAAATGTTATCGTTCTCATCTTTTGTATACATACCGAAGTAACCCCATGTCGCATGCAGTGAACCTGAACAGAACATCCAGTGACCTTCCTCAACAAGGTAACCGCCTTCTACTTTCCGTACAGTACAAGATCTTGGTTCATATACACCTGCAAATAATACATCCTCCGGGTTGTCAGAGAAAATTTCCAAGTGGGCCTTTTCACTGAATGATTCCGCCACCATAATATCGCGAATTGCACAAAGAGAAGCAATCCATCCAGTTGAAGCACATGCTTTCGATAGTTCAATAATGACCTGGCTGTAAGTTTCGACATTTGCCTGTAAACCACCGTATCGTTCGGGACGTAAAATATACATTAAGCCAGAATCTTTCAATTCCTGCATTGTGGCTTCTGGTATTCTTCTAATTTCCTCTGTTTCCTTTACACGTTTACGAACATTCGCTGCAATCTCCTGCATTTTATTCATTACTTCAATTTGTCTTTCTGTAAGCGCTGTCGTCATCATTTCAACTCCTTTTATTTGTTAAATCCAATATTACGGTTTTAAATTTCGAATAATATGGTGAATATCTATGGAATTTACAATCAAATATAAGTAAAAATTAACGAATCTTAATCGTACAGCAAACGTCCAATCATATAAAAATACGGTTTTTATAGATTGTTCGAGCCTTTTTGTTTCATCTATACGGCAATCATTTTTCCGATTTAATTAAACGCTTTTTCTTTGTAGAGCAGCTTTTCGGATAATAATTTTAATACGTTATATTTGAAAAAACCGTAGTGACAGAACCCGAATTAAAGTTTCTATAAAAAAATAATAACAAGTTGAAAATAGTAATTTTTTTACTAATATTTAACAAAAATTAAAAATTATCTTCTCATTTCAATGTAAAGTGTGGTATGTTTCATTTAAAAATAGTTAATATTCCGAATATTCAGGAGGTTGAAAATGGCTGGCTCATCTTATGTAGATAAAGCGTTGTACACTACTACTAATACATTTGGAATTTTAAGGAAGGAATTGATCGAAAGCTTAGGCCTTGAATACGCAAAATTTTTCTTACAGCGTTACGGCTGGAATATTGGTATTACTCACGCAAAAGAAGTCGATTATTTACCACTTACATTAACCGAAAAATTAAACAGTGCTGTTGGGTATCATCTTGCCTCCGGACAAATTACAGATCTCCTTTCGGAAAGAGTTTTACAGTTACACTCTGATGATACGGTGAAGTATATGTACGCTAAAGGAATTTGGGTTAATTCTTATGAAGTTGAGGAGCACCTGAAACATTTCGGGCAAAGCGATTCTTGTATTTGTCATACATTGGCCGGTTATTCAAGCGGCTTTACCTCTTATTTGACGAAAAAGGAAGTATATATTGTGGAAATGACTTGTCGTGCCAAAGGAGACGAGCATTGTGCATTTGAAATGCGCATGCTGGAGCATTGGGATCCTGAAACTCAATCCGACTTAAAGAAAATTAGTCAGACGCGTATGATCGATGACTTGAACAAAACATATATGGAGCTTTTCGAAGAGAAAAAACATACAGAAAAGGTATCGACTTTCCATAACAACTTAACATTGGGTATTTCACAAGGAATGCATATCGATCAGATTTTGGAAACAATTTACAATACATTGAACATACCTGCTATCGTACAGGATTTAAGCTTTAATACACACCACTCGATCGGTATGACTCAGGAGCAGCTGGATTTTATTAAAGACGACTTTATTCAGCAAATGCCCCAAACGAAGTCCGGAAAAATCTTAATCCAGCCAATCGACCCTATGCAGCCAAGTCAGGTAGATTGTCCGAAACATACCCGGTTAATTAGTCCGATTATCGTACAGAAGCAAATTATCGGCTATATATCCTTCATATATTTTTCGCAGGATACGAATTTTAAAGAAGAAATGCATTATTTACAACGCTCGGCTGTTTCCATCTCCCTTTGTTATTTAAATGAAAAATCGAGTCTGGAAGCGACTGAAAATATTAAAGCTTACTTTTTTGAACAGTTGCTGCAACAGCAGTATACATCAAAGAAAAGTATGATCAGCCGCAGTTACCTCCTACAAATTGATTTAAATGAAGATTTTTATATCGGAAGTCTTGGCATCACTAAAAAAGGAATACCCGTTCATGAAGCATCCACTATTTCAAAAATTATTCAGTCAGTCATTGTCTATTTGGAAATGCATCAAACATCGATTTTCATTACAGAATTCCAGGATGAAATTGTATTTTTATTCCCTAAAAAGGATGATACCGATGATATTTTCCAAAATATATTAAAGCATTTGCAGCGCAAATTCAGAAATTATGATTTCCGTATTGGACTAAGCCGCGTCATTAATGATATTGATGACATTGTGGAAGCACATCGTCAGGCAATTTCTTCTTTAAATATTAATAAGCGGGACATGATCGTATATTTCGAGAATACGAATATACTTGGTTCGTTAATTAATCACCAAAACAGCGATATTATAGTGAAATTGGCTCATCGTGAGCTGGAACCTATTCTGTCATTAAAACCAAATAAAAGAGACGAATTTTTGAAGACTTTATACACATTTTTAAATCATAACGGAAACCTTAATCTGACAATGGTTGACTTGAATTTATCGATGAGCGGGCTTGTTTACCGAATTCAAAAAATTGAAGAATTGCTCGATCGGAACCTGCGCAGCTCTAAAAACCTCTTTGAATTAATCCTTTTAATCGAATCATTAATAGTTTTAGGTGAAATTGAAATAGAATAACTGAATTTCGAGTACAGAACAACGGTATTTCCGTAGTTTTGTACTTTTTTTATTTGTGGTTACTTTCGATTATTAAAAACGCATTCAGACAAAGAACTCCGTAACGATATTTAACAATTTTTGTTTAATTAAAAAATACTTTTCCGCAAATTATTATCGTTACCGTGAAAGGGCTTACATGATAATATCTGAATATTCAACCGATTGAGGGGGGTATTTTGCACAACATGCTAAGTCTTTAAGATTCAAACAAAATAAAAATTAGGGGGTATTTAATGTTTCCAACATCCAAAAGAGGTTTTTTAAAGTTTTTAATTGTCCTGATCGCTTTCCAAGACGTAGCTGCTGGTGTAGCGGGATCAATTATGGCAGACCTTATTGTAGCCTTCCCGGAGTTTAGCCCTACTACTGTTATGTTAATTGCGACAATGCCAGGTTTGCTTCAAATTTTCCCTTCCCTTTTCTATGGTAAGCTAGCAAATAAATTTTCTAAACGTGCATTATTAATGACCGGTTTAATTTTATTCTTAATCGGTGGTATCATGCCATTCTTCTTAAGCAATCTGTTCGCAATTATTGTTTTCCGCGGTATATTAGGCCTTGGTGTTGGTATAACTTTACCTTTATCCATTGATATCATTACTGGTTTCTTTGATGGTCGTGAACGTGATTTCCTGATTGGATTCGGTACATCGACAATCGCATGTGTTGGGGCAATTTTCTTCCAAGTAGTTGGCGGTATGCTGGCAGACGCTTACGGTTGGAACTATGGATTCCTAGTATACTTATTCCCTATTTGGATTTTAGCCATTACTTTCCTGTTCTTACCGGAGCCGAAAAAACAAGATGTACCCAATGCTTCAATTAAAGATGTTCTTTTTAAAGCGCCAAAAACAGTATATGGCTTTACAATTGGGCAAATTATTTTCTCTGCCTTCATTTATGGCTATGTAACAAATATCTCAATTATTATTCAGACTGAAGGTTTAGGAAATGCGACGGAAGCCGGTCTGGCGATTTCACTCTTTACAACAGGTACATTAATAACAGGCTTCATCTTCGGTAAACTGCGTTCGGTGATACCAAACCTGATCGTACCATTTGGTGTACTGTTAACAGCTACCGGGATTTTATGGTGTTCTGCAGTAGGCAGTTTACCGATGATCTTTGTAGCAAGTGTACTCGGCGGCATGGGTTTAGGAATCGTACTTCCTGGCGTATTAGCACGAGTATCGGAGCTATCAAACATGGCAAAAGGGATTTCTTATGTCGGAATCGCTGCTGCAGGTCAGGGCTTGGGCGGTATTGTAAGCCCTTATATGTTTGCCACTCTCCTAGGTGTATTTGGCTTGGAAGGCGGACGCTCTACTTTACTAGTATCTTCTATTGGTCTATTTGTTTTAGCAATTGTCTGGGCAGTTATTATAACAAGAAAATCACCACTATCCATTAATGATAGTGAAGGCCAGACAGAAGTTGCTTAACATTAAAAAGCTGTTCGCTATGGATATCCCCATAGTTGAACAGTTTTTTTATTATTCATTAATTTTTATTGATTTCTTCTTTGTAAATCCATTAATTTACAACTAACTATTTTTTATTCTTTCATCTAAAATTACGTTAGCTTTACTATTTTAGGAGGGGTTGTAATGGGAATTAAATTAGTACGTTTTCAAAAAGGTGATTTGATTCAATGGGGTGTGTTAGAAGATGAACTATATGTAATCAACGGTTCTTACCGAACATTACGGGATATTTTAACAACGGGTATGGAGGATGTTGTTACTGCAAAACAGTCTGGTCATATTGTGAACCAAGCTGACATTACCATTCTTTCGCCTGTAACAGACGATGCAAACATTTACTGCCAAGGTACTAACTACAGCGCACACCGTGTTGAAGCCGGTTTTTCACAGCAGAAGCCGCCCTATAACCTATTATTTACTAAGGCTCCAAGTACGTTAACTTCTGCAACAGCAAATATCGTATGCCCTGCACATGTTCGCTTACTCGACTATGAAATTGAGCTAGGCATTATTTTGAAGCAGGACGTGACGGAAGCGGTTGAAGTGACGGAGCATAATTTAAAAGATTATATTGCAGGATTGGTTATTACGAATGACGTTTCAGCACGGGATGTCCAAATCGTTGAACAGCAATGGTTTAAAGGAAAAAGCTATCGCGGCTTCTGCCCTACTGGACCGTATCTTTACTTATTGGAAGACGGCGAAATTGATTATTTGGAAAAGTTGGAGCTCCATTTATCCGTAAACGGCGAGACACGGCAGCAGGTGAAAACAGATCAGCTATTGTTTAAACCGACTGAAACTTTAACCGAAATGTCGAGCATCTTTGATTTGAAAACCGGTGACCTTATTTTAACTGGTACTCCTGCTGGTGTAGGTCTACGTCTGAATGCTGATATTTTAAGCATTATTTATGATAACTCCATCTCATATGAAGAAAAAGTAGAGGCATTCTATAATTCACAAAAAGATAACGGCTATTTACAGCCTGGCGATGTGATGCGCCTGGAAATTAAAAGTGAAGATGGTGTCATTGATTTAGGCGTACAGGAAAATAAAATTGTACAGGCTGTTACAATAAAATAAAGAGGTATTTGAATGACATGCCTATTCAGATACCCCTTATAAAAATTCTACCTTCTGTACCGGTTAAAACGGAAACAGCAACGGTACTGCAATCATCATGACAATAAACATAATGACTTGTAACGGAACACCGACTTTAACGAAATCCATAAATTTATAGCCGCCCGCTGTTAAGACAAGGGAGTTTGTCGGAGATGCAATCGGTGTTGCAAACGCCATACTAGCAGCAGTTGCTACCCCAATCATGAATGTATACGGGTTCGCATCCATAGCAAGTGCTGCAGTGATGGCAATCGGCGAAAACAGTACCGCCGTTGCCGTATTGCTAACAAATTGCCCGAAAACAACGGTTAATAAATAAATTCCCATCAATACACCATATGGACCGAAATCACCGAGTACATTGATAATGCCTTCAGCGAGAATCGTCATCCCGCCTGTTTTCTCAAGCGCTGTCGCCATCGGAAGCATTGCCGCTACAAGTACAATACTTTCGAAGTTCATTTTACTGTAGGCATCATCCATATTGCGCAGACAGCCTGTAATAATCATAAGAACCGCCCCGATTAATACAGCAATGACAGCATCAAATACTTCAAACACCATAAGCCCGATCATCAGCAGCATGATAATACCGGCAATCGGTGCCTTTCCGTTTGCTGCAATAGCTCCTGCTAATTCGCGCGGCTGCCCTACTACGACCACATCCTGTGTTTCGCGGGACAACAGCTCAATTTCATCCCATGTTCCCTGCACTAAAATCGCATCACCGAAACGCAGCTTCTGATCGGCCATGTTCTTCAATAAATATTCGCCTTTACGGTTGATTCCTAAAATGTTTAAGTTGTATTTTTCACGGAAACCGATTTTACTAACCGTTTCCTTAATAAGACGTGATTGAGGTGTTAATAACACTTCCGCTACACCGATTTTCTTCGTAACGAGCTCTTTCGCATGATCTTCAAATGGCTGAACAGTTAATGCAAAATCATGGGCAAACTGTGCTACATCATCGGCCAAACCTTGTACATACAGCTCGTCTCCAACATGAATAATACTTGTCGGTCCCGCCAGCTCCTGGTACGTCATCGGCCTTAAATTAAGCCCTTCCTGCACAGCACCGTGTTTTATTTTCATAATATAAATATGATAGGTTGCCGGAAGTTTCAAATCAGCGAGCCTTTGTTCCGAGATTGTTGAATGCTCATTAACGACAACGCGAAACAGCTTATCATGCAAATCGTATTCCTTGGCAATTTTCTTTGGAGAGAGCTTATATCCCGCATTTGACTGAGATCGGTTTTCCTCATTAGGTAACAGCACATTACGTACTAATACTAAATAAATAATAACGGTAATCGTCGCGATAATTCCTATTGGAGTTATCGTGAAAAATCCAAGTTTTTCGAAGCCATGATCAATGAGTGTTTGTGAAGCGATCAAGTTTGTCGGCGATGCAATTAATGTCATCAGCCCCGACATGCTCGCAATGTAGGATAGCGGCATTAAAAACTTGGACGGACTGACTTTAATGCTGATTGCAATCGAAACTACAATCGGCAGCATTAACGCGACCGTACCAGTATTGCTCATAAACGCCCCGACAATTGCGACGATGACCAGCAGCAAAATAAAGAGACGGAGCTCATTATCTCCCGACCATTTCAATAGTAGATTTCCTGCCATACCAGCAAGTCCTGTTCTTAAAATACCTGCCCCGACAACAAATAGCCCTGCTATCATAATGACTACAGAATTCGAAAATCCTGCCAGCGCTTCAGCAGGTGTTAAAATATTTAATATAACAAATGATAATAATGCCATTACTGCGACAAGATCTGCCCGCAATCGATTCGTCGTAAATAAGATAATCGTAACTGCCAAAATGATAAAAGTTAATATAAGTTGCATAACCATGTCCTTTCGTATGGTAGTCGCTTTTATTATATAGGAAATAATAGGAGAACTCCCCACCTTTGTCGATTAATAAATAAAAAGCTATTATTAACTAAAATGCGGAGTAATATTTACCTTTTCTTGCTAATAAAAGGTATAATTTACTAGAAAACTATGTTATCAGAATCTTCTTTAATATCCATTATTAATAACTAATTCTTTAATATAAAGATTCCTTAAAAAGAATTATTATAATCTAGTAGAAATTATGATTTAGATTTGTTATATTATTTATGAAGAGTTTTTCAAAAAGATTTAGGAGGAACTATACATGACAAACGAACGTTTAACAACAATTACTGGTGCTCCAGTAGTATCGAACGATGATTCTCAAACAGCTGGTCGCCGTGGCCCGATCTTATTACAAGACGTATTCCTAATTGAGAAATTAGCGAATTTTAACCGTGAAGTAATTCCTGAGCGTCGTATGCACGCAAAAGGTTCAGGTGCATTCGGTACATTTACTGTAACTCATGACATCACAAAATATTCAAAAGCAAAAATCTTCTCTGAAGTTGGTAAGAAAACAGAAATGTTCGCACGTTTCTCAACTGTAGCAGGTGAGCGCGGTGCGGCTGATGCTGAGCGTGACATTCGCGGTTTCGCATTAAAATTCTACACTGAAGAGGGTAACTGGGATATGGTTGGTAACAACACACCTGTATTCTTCTTCCGTGATCCATTACACTTCCCGGATTTAAACCACGTTGTTAAGCGTGATCCAAAAACAAACATGCACAACGGTAACTCAAACTGGGATTTCTGGACTTCATTACCTGAAGCATTACATCAAGTAACAATCGTAATGTCTGACCGTGGTATTCCAAACGGCTACCGCAAAATGCACGGATTCGGTTCTCACACTTACTCAATGATCAACGAAGCTGGCGAACGCGTTTACGTGAAATTCCACTTCCGTTCTCAACAAGGTATCGAAAACTTAACAGGTGCAGAAGCTGCTGAAATTATCGGTAAAGACCGTGAATCTTCACAACGTGACCTATTCGAGTCAATCGAAAAAGGCGATTTCCCGAAATGGAAAATGTACATCCAAGTGATGACTGAAGAGCAAGCTCGCAACTCTAAAGACAACCCATTCGATTTAACAAAAGTTTGGTACAAGTCTGAGTACCCACTAATTGAAGTTGGGGAATTCGAATTAAACCGTAACCCGGAAAACTACTTCGCTGATGTTGAGCAAGCTGCATTCGCTCCATCAAACGTTGTCCCTGGTATTTCATTCTCACCAGACCGTATGTTGCAAGCTCGTTTATTCGCATACCAAGATGCAACTCGTTACCGTTTAGGCGTTAACCACCACCAAATTCCTGTAAACACACCAAAATGCCCATTCATGGTATATCACCGTGATGGACAAGGCCGTGCTGACGGAAACCGTGGTGCAGCTATTACTTACTATCCAAATAGCTACGGTGCCCTACAAGGTCAAACACAATATAAAGATCCTGCATTAGCTCTTGATGGGCCAGCTGACATCTACGACTTCCGTGAAGATGACAACAACTACTTCGAGCAACCAGGTAAATTATTCCGTCTTCAAACACCGGAACAGCAACAACGTTTATTTGAAACAACTGCTGCTGAAATGAACGGTGTTGAAGAATTCATCAAACGTCGTCACATTTTACACTGCTACTTAGCTGATCCAGCATATGGTGAAGGTGTAGCGAAGGCAATGGGTCTTTCATTAGATGGTATGGACCTTTCAAACCCATACGCTAATACGGTAAGTATGTACTAAGATTTACTCTATGAATTTAGCTTCTTGCTCAAATTGTTAAATTCAATAGCTATTCAATAATTTAGTTTTACTAGATTACGAAAGCGTTATTGATATCCAACTATAATCGCTTACAACCGCAAGTATCTGAGGGGATACTTGCGGTTTTTTTTATGGGAAAAGAGCTACCACATAACCCAAAAACCCATTTTTCTCTATGAGAAAAATGGGTTTTTTAGCTGTGCGTAAAATTGATTTCCATTCCGGGACGCTTTCCGCGGGCACGGCCAGAGCCTGTAGTCTCAGGCGTCGGTGCTCCTGTCGCTTCGCTTTCGTCGCAAAATAAATTTTGCTGTTCCCGTTGGAGTCGCCCTTCATTCCAATCAATTTTTAAAAGTAACCGTTTCTTACAAATATTTTTAACGCTATCTATGCAAATAATATTGTCGATAAATAAATAACAAACGTCACTGTTAAACAGCTGATAATCGTAGAAAACAGTACTGTCTGGGCTGCTGTTGCCGATTCAATATCATACTCAAGTGCCAAGCTCGAACTGTTTCTCGATGTCGGGAATGCACTTGCGATAAATAGCGACTGTGCCACTACCCCGTCTAAGCCCAATGCAAAAATAATAAGAAGTGCTGTTGCCGGGCCGACTATTAACCGTGTAAAGCAGCTGACAAAAATGGTTTTATTGAACATCGAACGCATTTCGATTGTAGAAAGCTGTGCCCCTAATGTAATAAGTGCAACCGCTACAAATCCGTCTGCAATATGTTCAAGTGGAATACTAAACGTTTCCGGAATCGGGACATGAAAGTAATTTAATGCCGCGCCAATAATAAGCGCATGGACAATCGGCATTTTCAAAAAGTCCCGGACAATTGCAATTCCTGATTTTGTTGATGAAATTAAATTATACAAGCCATATGTATACGTCGTCATATTCTGAAAAATAACAAGAATGACTTGTATCGCTACCCCAATTGGCTGGGTCGCGAAAATCATTTGGGCAACCGGAATCCCATAGTTGCCGGAGTTTATAAGTACAACACTGTTTTTAAAAACAGCCGATTCCTTTTTATCAAGTTTTAACAGTTTTGCGAGCAGCTGACTTAACAGCATTTGCGCACCGATAAATAAAATAATAAAAATTGTAATTTGTCCGAGCACACTCATTTCAATGGATGTTTCATAAATATTGATAAACACCGCTGCCGGCATGAAACAGTATGTAATGAGATGGGATAATGCTTTAAGGTTAAACTGAAATTTGCGCTGTAATATGGAACCTATAATAAGCAAAATTAAAATCGGTGCAACAATTTTGAAGAAAATCATCGATAAATAGACCATGCGAAAACTCCTTTTGTGCATGTGTGCTGTAGTTGTTAATTATAGCGTATTTGCAAAGGAATTGTCAGAAGATCTGACAGTTTTTCCGTTTTCAGCTTAGCGATTTTTTTCTTAAAAAAACCTATGATTTCCGGATAGAAAATCATAGGTTTGAGAATTTTATAAGTAATCGATTGCTATTAATGCATTGTAAAATAGTTCAGCAAACTCGCCGCGTGATAATGTTTTCTCAGGATTAAACGGACCTGCCCCATCAACAACCCCAAACAGCTCTAAAATCGCAATGCTTTGACGTGCTTCCAATGTCAGGTTTGTTACATCCGGATAGCTGAAGTTTAACTCATTATACGCCTTTGCCAAATCCTGATTTAAATAGCGGTACATGTTGGCAATAATGATGGCTGCTTCTTGCTTTGTTAGCGAGGCATTAGGTGCGAAACGGCTCGATGTGGCCCCGCTCATGATACCTGCTTCCAATAAACCTTGAACTAGTTTTAACTGCTGGGTATTTGCTATATCCAAATATTTTGATTTAGTGTTACTTGATACATCAAGTGCAGATGCAATCATCACTGCTGCATCGATTTTGCTTACTTGTTTATAGCTTTGAACTAGTCGGCTTTTCGTATTAAATAATATGCCACGCTTTGTCAGCTCTCGAATCGCACGTCCTTGATCATTGTTCGGAATATCCGTGTAAATAACTTGGCTGTTCGATGCTTTAAAAGTACCACCTGTCACTGTGCGGATAATGAATTTTGAGCCATCCACTTTAAATGATGCCGGTGATGTACCGGTTGATAGAACACGTTGAATAACTTGCGAAGTATTCGCTTTTAATTTAGCTACCGGAACATGAACTTCTACTGTACTTTCAAATGTTTTTGCACGGTTTCCTTCAGTAAATTGGATGTGCAGCTGATTATTCGTCACATTTAAAGATACACCCACAGTTGCTTTAGAAGTCTGTATTTCAGATGTAGGAATAACGATTTCAATCTCTCCTGCTTTTAAGCGCATATTCCGGTCTGCGATGTTTTTCACTTGAGAAGCGGTAATCTGTGTTGTATAACGCCCATTTTGGTATGTCATTGTTTCATATTGGGACCAGTTTGCCGTTTTTGGAATCGTTGTTGCCACTGTACTTGCGGAATCGTCCGGAATGTAAAGCGGGTCGTATGCCGGCTTCTCAATGACTACTCCGCCTGGCTTTATTTCATGAATATAATCAGGGTAATACGTATAAACAAGTTCAATATAACGCGGATCTCTCCACATAGTTTCAAGGCGGACAAGCTTTTCCAACGCTGTTACATGTCTCTTCGCTTCCGCCGATAAATTGTTGTAAAGGGAACGAGCTCTCGCAATTTCCTGTGTCGTCGAGCTGCGGCTAATATCGTTCATGTATACATCAAATGCATTGGCATCAAGCTTTGCCTGCTTCACAACCGTATTTTGATAAATAATATAATTCTCGCCATCAATTAATAGATGGAGGTTTGTTACAAACGACTTCGCAAAATCACTCAATGAATTGTACGCCAGCCGAATACTCTTGATCTGAGCTTCGGTATATTTTGTTTTATCGATACGTTTAATGCGATCCATCACGACTTTTGCTTCTTTTTCAGCTTGGCCCTTTTGCACAGCTAAACGGCTTTCAAAGTATTCCAGGTTTGTAACTACTCGCTCATCCACTAGCTTTTTTGCCTCGCTATTTAATGCATCGTAAGCTTTTCTGGCTGCACTAATCTCAGCAGGCGTTGGCTCATCGTTGAATGTTTGAATCATTTCGGTAACTTTTTCGGCGGCGATACGATTGGCGATTTGCGCTTCCTTCTTCTCCAAGTCTTCCAAAAGTACTTCCACTTTGCCGAAGTTATTAATTTGTTGGCGCAATTCCAGCGAAAGATTGTTATAAGCTTCCTGAACTTTTTCTAGTTCCAGTCTAGTCGAGTTTGTATTCAAACTTCCTATCGCTTTGTTAATATCTACAGGCGTTGAGAGAGTGTCTCCCAACATTTCGGTTTGCTCCGCCTCTACTTCCCCCATCATGCCAACACTTACTGGGATTGCAACTAAAGCAGCTAGCATTAACTTCGATTTATTCATATGTATCACTACCTATCTCATTTTATATACCGTATTTATTATATCGGCTCTTATCCCCTATTTTAGAATATAAAGTAAGTGGAATTCAGAGAAAGTCATGTTAAAGTAAAATTAATCCAATTATAAAGGAGGCTTTTTTATGAAACGCTTCTACTTAGCATTTATTTCTATTATTTTAGGGCTATCTTTTTTTACTTTTCCGGCTAACTCATTGGCAGCGAAGCAAGTGTTTAAAGATGTTCCATCAGACCATTATGCGTATGATGCGATTAAATGGGCATATGATTTCAATATTATAAACGGCTATGCTAACGGTACATTCCGTCCAAACCAACCGGTCACAGAACAACAATTTGCCCAAATTTTAGTAGGATACTTTGATTTGGAGCCTGTCTCGGGAGAACTGGAAAAGTTCACACCGAAAGCGATCCCATCTGATGCAAACTATAATACGCTTGCTGCCTATCAAGTACCTTTAAACGGCTATTTTCATAACAACTTCCGAGGAACTGCTGTAAAGCGTGGGACTGTTGCACAGGCAATTGCCTATATAGCAGATGGACAAACGACTTTAAATAAAGCAATCCGTTTTTTACTCGATCATCATATTTCTAACGGACAAAATGCAAAGTATGAGCAAACTAATTTACAGCGTTTTTTCGGTACAACAAATAATTTAACGCGTGCACAGCTTGTTCTATTTTTTTATAACATGCAAAATAAAAACTTCTTTTATCGTTCTGACATAGCAGAAGAAAGCTTTGCTAGTAATAGCCCTCTTTATCAGCGTGCTACCTCAGCCCGCAATATGCTAGATCGCTCATTACGCGCAGGTGCAAACTGGTCCCCTGCTGCCGACAAGAAGCCAAATAAAACTTGGGACGGCGAGTATACGTATTTTCATACTTACGGGAAAGGAGACTTGGATTCAAAGGGGCGTGTATTAACAATCTCTAATAGTACGAAAACCGGTTTCCAATTGATCTATTATACGTATGACGGCTGGGCATCAGGCACTATTGAAGGAACAGCGACATTCACAACCGATACAAAAGCGCGGTTATCCAAAACAGCAGATGGTGACCGTTGTGTTATTGAATTCGAACGGCTTACTAATAAGACAATTAAAACAACCGAGTTTTATTGTGAAGCCGGCCGTGATCAAGGAACAACATATAGTGGAACGCTCACTTTAGAGTAGCAAAAAGGTTCTTGTCTAATAAGGTGGCAGGAACCTTTTCAAGTTGTAATTTACCATTAAATAATATTTATTTAATTTTGAAACTTATTTCCAAATAATCCGTCTGTACGTTAATTCCAAAATAAAGAAAGGATTTAACCTATGAAAAAAATCATTATCTCCTGTGCGTTAATGCTCGTTTCTATTATCGGATTTTGCAGTTCTGCAACTGCTGCACCATATGAGACATACAAAAATTTTCATTATGTAATTTTTACAGCTGAAAATGGAAAACAAGAGGTACGAATTATTGGCTCTTCTGCACCAAAAAATTTAACTATTCCCGAAACAATCGCCGGCTTTCCTGTAACGGAAATTGCGGATAATGCTTTTGCGATTGATACAGAATGGTTTAATTATGATGCGCCTGATTATGAAGAGAGAATCGTCCATACCGTTAGTTTTCCCAAAACGTTGAAACGAATCGGTGATGGAGCATTTACAAATAACTCCCTTCAAAACGTTACATTGCCAGCCGGACTTGAAGAAATCGGGACAGAAGCTTTTATGGGGAATTCCATTTCATTCCTTACTGTTCCGGATTCTGTCACATCAATTGGTGCATCAATCGTCGGCACTCTATATAGCGATCGTAATGTAGAGGTGATTTTGCCTGCTCATTTACAAAGTAATCAAGACTACCAATATGAAAATTTATATTATGCCTTTACCGAACATAACGGAAAACAGGAAATTAAAATTACCGGCTTTGATGAAAACGCAGGCGCTGAGTCATTCAATATTCCGGCTGCCATCAACGGCATTCCCGTTAAAGAAATCGCACCATTTGCCTTTACAACTAAACACGCCATCGTTTCAGCTACTGACAACGCAATGAATAAAAAGCCATTTAGTGTAACACTACCAAATACAATTCGTGTTATCGGACCTTATGCATTTGCATCCGTTAATTACGATAAAAATATGCCGCTTCAACTTCCTGCTAGTGTGGAAGTAATCGGCAACAATGCGTTCAGCTTCAGTGAAAACATATTTTGGGGGAAAACTCTTGTCTTACCGAACAACTTGAAAACAATTGGTAAGGAAGCATTCAGCAATAATAAAATTGCCGGCGTCTCGATCCCAGACTCTGTTACGCACCTTGGCAAAAAAGCCTTTTACGCAAACCGCTTGTCACAAGTAAAAGTCGGCAAAGGGATTAAAACCATTCCAGACTTCGCTTTTGCGAACAATGGCATCACAAGTTTAACTTTACCGAATACATTACAGACAATTGGCCACAGTGCATTCCAGTACAATAAGCTGCCGCGCCTATCATTACCGAACAGCGTAACAAATATAGGACAGTATGCATTTGCCTTTAATAGTTTAACTGCATTAACGTTGTCAGATGGATTAAAAACTATTTCGGCCAATGCATTTGCCAACAATAAACTAACAGATGTAACGATTCCAAAATCTGTCGTGGCCATTGAAAGATTCGCTTTTCATACAAATAAACTTAAATCTGTGAAATTCCCGGCAACATTAAAGCTAATTGGTGACCAAGCTTTTGAAACAAACGAATTAACATCGCTAACACTCCCGGAAAATGTGCAAAGTATTAAGTACGGAGCCTTTAGCGATAATAAATTAACTAAAATCACCATTCCGTCAAAACTAACTGTGATTGAAAGCTTTGTATTTGCGGATAATAATTTAACTAAAGTGACGATTCCTAAAAACATTAAAGTTGTCGAACAATATGCATTCATAAACAATGCTTTAACATCTGTTTCATTAAAATACGGGTTAACATCAATGGGCCAGCATGCCTTTGATATGAACAGGTTAACTTCCCTCGTCATACCGGACAGTGTAACAGCGATGGGACCGTATGTATTTGCTAATAACAAATTAAAATCAGTCCAAATTTCTAAAAATATAAAAGTATTGAAAGAAGCTGCGTTTGCGAACAATGCGCTAAGCTCGGTTTCGATTCCTTCTAAAGTAACGACAATCAGCAATGGTGCGTTTTTCAATAATAAGCTAACAAAGCTGACAGTGCCTGCAAATGTCCAGTCATTAGAGTTCAGTTCAGTGCTTATGAATCCGCTGAAAACCATTACATTACAAGGTAAGAAAACAACGATTATTAAATCCGCCGACATTAATAAAGCATCTGCTAAATATGAATTTGGTATCAATACAAAACCGCTGAACAATCTTTATACAACGAGTAAGTATACAAAAGCTTTCGCAAAATGGAATCAACCTCAAACGACTCCGACGACACTTTATGTGAGATGGAAATAATACGCTATAACAAAAACAGCTGCCTCTCCCGGGCAGCTGTTTACATTTATTTTTCAATCAAACTTGTAACGGTAAAATACCATTCCCTGTCCCGCAACTCACGCACAATCAAACCGCGCTGTTCTGCCAGGAGCGTTAATCCGATAATTTCTGAAATTATAAATGTAAAATACTTCGCAAAACGGGCACCATAGATTGCATCTCCTAATTGTTTCGCCGTATGATTTCCTTCACCTATTTTGGATACAACCTTTTGCAGCTTGTATTCTATTTTACTTAAGCTTTTCTCCATCACTTCATTCAAGTTTTCATAAATCTCTTTATGTCCGGCAAATACAGTGCGCACATTGTATGCTTTCATTTTTTCAATCGAGTCTATATATTGGCTAATCGGGTTTGTTATGTCTCCTGATTCGTCATGATCGATTAAAGCATTCGTCATACCAGTAGCCAATAAAAAGTCCCCCGCGAATAGCCATCCTGTCTCCTCATCAAACAAACAAATTGAATCCGGTGAATGGCCAGGAGCAGTCATTACGCGTAATCCTCCGATTTCTTGCCCGTCTTCCAGTTTCATAATCGGTGGATAGATCATCACCTGTTCTTTATTTTGAAGGGTATTCTCCATTTTTGCCATTCGTTCACGTCCAAATTCTGGTACCCCGTATTGCTCATACAAATCATAGTAAAAGCTAAGCTTCTGCTGTAAATAATCATGCTCACACTTCAAACGAGGAATGGCAATTTCACTGGCATAGACAGGAATCGGGTAATCATTCGTTATTTGATTTACTACCCCGATATGATCATTATGAAAATGAGTTAAAATAATACCGGTAATTTGATTAATTTCTATATTATATTCTTTCAATTTCCTATAAAAAAACTGCTCAAATTCCTCATTTTTAATGCCCGCATCGATTAATGTATAGTCTTCTCCATTTTGGTAGACATAACAGTTAATACTCCCCAATCCACTATAGTCAGAAGGGAAAATAATCGGATAGACTGCTTTATTCCCTGTTTTTATTATTGCATCCACTTTTCCACCTGCTTCCACTGTTTTATACGCAGAAAGGGCATGCCCCGAAATTCATTCCAGACAGCCCCTCTATTGTATCTTTATAATACCTTACTATACGCACATCAAACAGTGGATACTTCCATTATTACTCTACCTTTTGCGGCTGTACCAATTCTAAATGGCGCTGCATTTGCCCTACGTGACTTTCAGTATGCAAAATAATTAGATGGTTGATTAAAAATGATAACGGCTTGCCATCAAAATTCGGGTTGTAGCTAGGTGCAGTTTTTTCTAAATCTTCCTGTTGCACTTTTGCAAAGCTTTCGTTCACTAAAGGAATGAGCGCATTGAGCCTTTCAATCGCTTCTTCCTTTGAAACAGTCGCTACATAATTTACATCTACCGCCGCTAAACGACGGACATGTTCATGGTTACGTCCCCATTTTGCTCCTGGTACGACTAATAACGCTTCTAAATCGGCTACCCAAAACTCGATTGCTTCAATAATATGAGCAGCGATTTGCATAACCGACCATTTTTCTTCGGATGGTTTTTTATACAGCACATCCTTCTCTGTTACACTTATTAGATCAACCATACTATTGATGCTTTTCTCGAAACTTTCAAACTTCTTTTCCATAACATTAGTTTTCATGATATAATCTCCTTATTTTGAATGACTTTTTAAGAAAGGTGAATAGAATACTATGTCAAGCAGTACTACAATCGGATCATTAGCATTAGGTATTCAAATTATCGATGTCGTTGCGCAAAGCGACCACCCACTACGTTTTTCCGATATTCAGGAACAAACAGGCATTTCTAAAAGTAATCTCTATAAATATTTAAATACACTTATCCAGTTAGATTTGCTTTATCGTGATCAAAAGACCGGTAGCTATTCACTCGGCTATAAATTTTTGGAATACGGGAATGCTGCCATGCAAAACGACGATTTTATCGAACGCCTTACACCCTATTTTAAAGAACTTAGCAATCTCACAAATATGACGACTTTGCTATCGCTTTGGGTAAATGATTCCCCGGTTATCACAAATATTTGGAATACGAATTTTGGCTTAAGTATCGGTGCGCAAGTCGGTACGAAACTGCCGATTAATTCATCTACAGGAAAAATTTTTGCGGCCTATGCTAATTCCTTGGAAATTACGAACTGGATTGAAGCTCAGCAAAATGAACTTGCCAATTTTGATGTTGCGGCTTTTCAACGCGAGCTGAAAGGAATTCGCAAAAACGGGTTTTCGTTTGCACACGAGCCTCTTGTCCGTCATGTTTCCTCTATCGGTTTACCAATACTCAATTACAAAAATGAGCTTGTCGGTGCCATCACAGTTGTTGGCTTTGAAGAGGACGTTCCTACAGACACTTCATCTGAAATGATGCAGCAAATTATTGATATGAGTAAAGAAATGTCGACTGTATATGGCTTTAAAGAGAAAGGGAACTAATCCCCTTTCTCTTTTTAATTTTCCCTTATTCAGCTCTTAACTTCACTTTTGCGTGTGTTGAAGTAATTATATAAAAAGTCTGCTACATCATAGTTTGTTTCCTTGTGACTGCCGAATAAATGATCACGTAATAACACAAGCGCACGGTCAAGGTCGTCAGCTGTATTTGCGTGAATAATTTCACCCCAGCGACGCGCTGAATTTTGTACCATTGCTGTGCGCGGCTGGCGCTCTTTCTGGTAGCGTAGAAATGCTTCATTGTATGTTGCTTCATTTTCCAGAGCTTCGCCTAATACATATGCATCTTCAAGTGCCTGAGCACCGCCTTGTGCTAAATATTGAAGCATTGGATGAGCCGCGTCTCCCAATAGTGTTACATTTTCATCTGTCCAGTTTTCAATTGGAAGACGGTGGAACATCGGCCAGCGGAATTGAGTCGAAATATATTTTAACGCACGTTCTACATCCGGATGTGCACCTTCAAAGCGTTGTTGCATTTCTTCCGGTGTACCCCAATCGCCTTCCGGTTTATAGTCATATGTTTTGAACACAACGACTTGATTATATAACTCACCGCGACGAACAGGATATTGTACTAAGTGTAAGTTTGGTCCAATCCACATAATAACGTCATCCATTGCAATATCGCCTTCAGCAGTAATCTCTTCAATCGGTAATGTCCCACGGTATGCTACATACTCTGAACAGATCATTTCGTCTTGAGAAAATAGCTTACGTACATTTGATTTAATACCATCTGCCCCGATTGCTGCTTCTGCTGTATAGGACTCACCACGTTGGTTAGTAATCGTTACTTGACCTGGCGTTTGTGATACTGTTTGGATTTGTTCATCGTTTTTAAATGAAATACGGTTATTTTTCAAACATGCTTCATATAAAACACGGTGTAGATCCGAGCGGTGCAATACAACGTACGGCTGCTTGAAACGCTCCTGGAAACCGTCAGTCAAATCAAGTACAGCTAATTCCTTTGCCGTATAAATATCTTTTAGCACTAAGCGCTTCGGTACGACCGCTACATTCAATATTTCTTCTTTAACACCTAATTGGTCCAATACATGCAGTGCGTTAGGTGCTAATTGGATACCTGCTCCTATTTCTCCGAATGCAGGTGCTTGTTCTAATACTGCTACCGTTTTATCTGTGCGTTGTACTATTGAAAGCGCTGTCGCTAAACCGCCAATTCCCCCACCAACTACAATTACATCACTAATATTTGTCATATCATTACCTCCGATTCTATAAATAGAGAACTTTGTTTACTTATAATGAAAATGTAACGTAAAAGAGAAACATTTGTCAATAATATTTCTAAATTTACTGATAATTAATTGATTTTAATAGGTCCTAAATCACTTATTTAAAAGATTTTTCTGAAAAATATTGACTTTACTACCTAAAGTACTTTATATTTTCTTTAAATAGAGAACTTTGTATTCTATTTCGATAAAGGAGGATAACTATGAAATTAGTCAACTATACAGTGAACGGTATTACACGTGCTGGAGCGATTGTGAAGGAACAAGTAATCGATTTAAACCATGCTTTTGAAGCGAAATTGCAAGCAGAAGGTGAATATCGTTATAAGGAAATTGCCCATGCTTATGTGCCGGCAACTACAGATGGAATTTATGAAGGCGGGAAAAAAACTATTGAATTGGCGCAACAAGCTGTCGACTTCATTTTAGAGAATCCAAATGCTTCTATTACAAAAGCGGTTTTTGATCGTAACGAAGTACATGTTGGAGCACCAGTATTAAATCCAGGAAAAATCATTTGCGTAGGTCACAACTACCGTGAACATATTCTGGAAATGGGCCGTGAATTGCCAACACATCCCGTTATTTTTGCTAAATTTGCCAACACACTTTTAGGTCCGGATGATGATATTCCATTCTATCCGATTTCTGAACAGCTTGATTATGAAGCAGAGTTTACATTTGTTATTGGCAAACAAGCCCGTAATGTTTCAGAAGAAGACGCCCTGGATTACGTAGCCGGCTATACAATTACGAACGATGTGACTTATCGTGATATTCAACGTCGTACATTACAATGGCTGCAAGGTAAAACAGTAGACGGTTCTGCACCGATGGGACCTTATTTATTAACAGCTGATGAATTACCGGATCCATCAGGGTTATCTGTTGTATTGACAGTGAATGGCGAAGTACGCCAGCAAACGAACACGGCTAACTTAGTATTTTCTGTACAAAAGCTAGTTGCTTTCCTTTCTAACTTAATGACATTAGAGCCGGGTGATGTAATTTTAACAGGTACTCCAGGTGGTGTTGGGGTTGCAATGAATCCTCCGACTTTCTTGAAAGACGGCGATGTTGTCCGTATTGAAATTGATAAAGTTGGCGCATTGGAAAATAAAGTGGCTGCTGCAAACGTTCCTGTAGGTGTATAACATTTCAGGACGGTAAACGGTTTTCTTTTTGCAAACAATTACTATTAAAGGAGTGAAGATGTATGGCAGGAGTATCAGAAGAAGTAAAAGAGTTTATGAAAAGTGACACGGTAAAGGATTTTACGAAAGACATTGAACAATATCATTTAGGTCCACTTTGGGAAGCCATTCCGGAAATTATGAATCATACACCAAAGCCACAAGCACAAGCTTACCTTTGGAGTGATGAACTAATTAAAAAGAAAATGGGCGAAGCAGCACAAATCTTTACACCAGATCGTGGTGGAGAACGTCGTGCAATCTATTTCCAAAATCCAGGATTAACATATCGTCAGCCATGGGGTTGGGCATCTACTACACAAACGATTTACGTAGCGGTCCAAATGCTGTTGCCGGGTGAAAAAGCCCCATCTCACCGTCACTCTCAATCAGCATTGCGCTTTATTTCTGAAGGACAAGGCGCCTACACAATCGTACAAGGCGAACGTATTTTCATGGAGGAAGGCGACTTTTTAATTACACCTAAAGGTTTATGGCACGGGCATGAACACGTTGGCGATGAGCCGATGTTATGGACAGACGCGCTGGATATCCCGACTTTATACGGAATCGGCGGTACTTTCTTCGATCCTTATGAAGGCGGTTTACAAGAGCCGAATATTCCGGATAACTTCACGGAAAAGCGTTATCGTGGAGGAATGGTACGCCCTGTCGGAGATGACAAGTATACAGTAGCACCACTTGCCAACTATAAATGGGATCGTACGGTTGAAGGAATTAATGGCTTAATGTCATTTGATCCGGACCCGCATCATGGTTTTGCTGTTGAATATATTAATCCTTCTACAGGTAAAGCAGCCAACCCGACATTAGGTACACGTATGCAGCACTTACCAGCCGGCATGCATACAAAGGCTTTACGCCACACGCACTCTACTGTTTATCAGGTGCATAGAGGTGAAGGCTACACGGTTATAAATGGTACACGCTTCGATTGGAAGAAAGGCGATTATTTCGTAGTTCCAAACTGGGCTTGGTATGAGCACTTTGCTTCTAAAGATTCCTACTTATTCTCTGTAAACGATATTCCGATTATGGATCGTTTTGAACTAGAAATCGAGCAAGCATATGAATCGAATAATGGGCACCAGGAAGTGACTGGAGAATTTAAAGCAGCATTCCGTTAATGCAGCATCTATAAAAGTTCTGCCCAATTTTTATAGATCGTAAAATTCTTCATTTATAATCACACAGTATAACAATTGAACTTTGAACAATTTTCCACGCATCCCTTTTATAATATATCTCAAAAAAACATCCTACATCGATAAATCGTCCATGCCGAAAGCGATTTGTCTGTAGGATGTTTTTTATTAAAGTATAAAGTTGTAATAGCTGTATGATTTACTATTTGTATGGCCTCATTACAGCTGGACAGTCTATCAGGTAACCTTCATTTTTCCCTTTACTAAATAAAAGGCTCTGTTAAATTAATTGTTGACTTTGAAATAAATAATTAGAGGAGCTCAGCAAATTAAGTTCCTCTAATTATTTTCCTTTCATGACAATACTCATACTAAATTTAACCTTTTAGTTTTCTAAATGAATAAAGCACTTTTCATATATTTCAATGGCTTCAATTTGTAAATCATTTAAATTAATCTTCAATTCAACTTCTAGCTCTTCATTTTCTTCTCCGTCCCAGCAGATGTATATTTCACAAATATCACCTTTCGGGAGCAATTCTTTTAGATAATGACATAAATCGAGAAAATTTTTTTTGGATTTTTCATAGTTATGTGGAGAATAAGCCTTATTATAGTCCGTCAATTCCCAAATAGGATTTGCAAATTGTAAAATCTCAAAGATATAAGGTGTCGTAAAATGCTTTTGTTTAACTATGTTAAGATGTTCTGCATCGGGGCAAACATAGTCAACTTCATATTCATGTTCTACATCACCTTCATTTAGTTTTATCGGAAAATTAAAGCCTATATAGACTATCATACTCATTTCTTCAAACTCCTTAACATTCAGTATTTCAAATAATTCCATATGTTGAATTCATTTTTAAATTAACAAAAAACACATTGCAAAATCTGCAATGTGTTTTCTTTCAAGTGTATATGACCCGTACGGGATTCGAACCCGTGTTACCGCCGTGAAAGGGCGGTGTCTTAACCACTTGACCAACGGGCCAATATTGGCTCCGAAGGCAGGACTCGAACCTGCGACCTGCCGGTTAACAGCCGGATGCTCTACCAACTGAGCTACTTCGGAATAATACTATGGTGGGCCTAAATGGACTCGAACCATCGACCTCACGCTTATCAGGCGTGCGCTCTAACCAGCTGAGCTATAGGCCCATAGTATGGTGGGTTTGGACGGAATCGAACCGCCGACACTTAGAGCTTCAATCTAATGCTCTACCAACTGAGCTACAAACCCATAAAAAAAATGGCGGTCCCGACCGGGATCGAACCGGCGATCTCCTGCGTGACAGGCAGGCATGTTAACCGCTACACCACGGGACCAACATCTAAAGTAAAAATATTAAAAATGGAGGAGGTAGAGGGATTCGAACCCCCGCGCGGTGTTACCCGCCTGTCGGTTTTCAAGACCGATCCCTTCAGCCAGACTTGGGTATACCTCCAAAGGGAATAAAATATAAATGGTGGAGCCTAGCGGGATCGAACCGCTGACCTCCTGCGTGCAAGGCAGGCGCTCTCCCAGCTGAGCTAAGGCCCCATTAATAATGGTCGGAATGACAGGATTCGAACCTACGACCCCTTGGTCCCAAACCAAGTGCTCTACCAAGCTGAGCTACATTCCGAATATGTCAGTAAAAATATATTATGGCGCGCCCGGCAGGAGTCGAACCCACAACCTTCTGATCCGTAGTCAGACGCTCTATCCAATTGAGCTACGGGCGCGCATTATTAGAGATAAGATTTATAAAATGGTGCCGAGGGCCGGAATCGAACCGGCACGGTGATCACTCACCGCAGGATTTTAAGTCCTGTGCGTCTGCCAGTTCCGCCACCCCGGCATTTTGGAGCGGAAGACGAGGTTCGAACTCGCGACCCCCACCTTGGCAAGGTGGTGTTCTACCACTGAACTACTTCCGCAAAATGCTTAAGATCTATTTACTCTGACAGTATGTATAATTTTATAAAACTGGTGAGCCATGAAGGACTCGAACCTTCGACCCTCTGATTAAAAGTCAGATGCTCTACCAACTGAGCTAATGGCTCTCTAAATGGTGCCGGCGAAAGGAGTCGAACCCTCGACCTACTGATTACAAGTCAGTTGCTCTACCAACTGAGCTACACCGGCATTTAGAAATGGTGGAGGATGACGGGCTCGAACCGCCGACCCCCTGCTTGTAAGGCAGGTGCTCTCCCAGCTGAGCTAATCCTCCAA